>CAZBZH010000549.1:0-3494 GCA_964496265.1 uncultured Acidobacteriota bacterium
CGCTGTTGATGACCCGGGTCGGATTGAGCCCCGCCCTCGGGACCTTCCTGGCCGGCGTGGTGCTGGCCAACAGCGAGTACCGCCACGAGCTGGAGAGTGACATCGAACCCTTCAAGGGGCTGTTGCTCGGACTGTTCTTCATCGCCGTCAGCGCATCGATCGACTTCGACCTGGTCGCCGCGCAACCGGCGCAGATCGCCGGGCTGGTCGCCGGACTGATCGCGGTCAAGCTGGTGATCCTGCTGGCCCTGGGCAAGCTGTTCCGGCTGAGCCTCGATCAAAACCTGCTGTTCGGTCTGTCGATGGCCCAGGGTGGAGAGTTTGCCTTCGTGCTGTTCTCCTTTGCCTCGCAGAACGGCGTGCTGGGCCAGGAGTTGGTCGGCCCGCTGGTCGCGGTGGTCGCGGTCTCGATGGCGCTGGCTCCGATGCTGATGCTGCTCAACGAGAAACTGATTCAGCCGCGCTTCGGCACCCGGGAAGCGGGACCACGAGACGCCGACGAGATCCACGAGGAGAACCCGGTGATCCTGGCCGGCTTCGGCCGCTTCGGACACTCGGTCGGACGGCTGCTGCTGGCCAACGGCGTGGGCACCACGATCCTCGATGTCGATTCCGACCAGGTGGATCTGCTGCGCAAGCTGGGTCTCAAGGTGTTCTACGGCGACGCCAGCCGGGCGGACCTATTGCAGGCTGCCGGCGCCGGCAAGGCGAAGCTGTTGATCGTCGCCGTGGACGTTCCCGAGAAAGGACGGGAGATCATTCAGACCGCGCGCAAGCACTTCCCGCAGCTGCGCATCCTGGCCCGGGCGCGGGGACGCTACGAGGCCTACGACCTGATCGAGGACGGTGTCGAGTTCGTCTATCGCGAAACCCTCGACTCGTCGCTGCGTCTCGGCGTCGATGCGCTGTGCCACCTGGGTTTCCGGCGGCACCAGGCGCTGCGGGCCGCGCGCAAGTTCCGGCGGCACGATGAAGCGGCCGTGCAGGAGCTGGTGCACATGCGGGGCGACCGCAAGGCCTACATCACCCGCGCCCGCCAGATCATCGGCGACGTGGAGCGGATCATCCGCGAGGAGGTCGAGCTCGGCCGCAAGCCGTCGCCCGACGCCGCCTGGGATACCAACAGCCTGGCCGACGAGTACGGACGCAAGTCCTAGCCGCCGTCCTTGAACCGGTCGTGAACGTCGTGAACGGGTGTCCCGTCGGGGACCCTAGGGCCAGGCGCCGGGCGGCGGTGGAGGAGGACCGCCCCGCGGACCCTTTCCATCGGGCCCTCCCGGGCCGCGACGTCCAGGAGGACCGTGCCGTCCCGGACCCCGCCGGCCTCTGGGCCCCGGCGGGCCGAACGCGCGAGGCATGCTGTCGAAGATCTCCTTCTGCTCGTCAGTCAACGTCTCGCGGATCTTGCCGCGAACCTCGTCGGCGGTACGCCGGATCTCGGCCCGGTGATCACGAAAGATCGATCCGATCTGCTCGACCTGTTCGTCGGTCAGCTGCAGGCGCTCACGCATCATGTCCACCGGGCTCGGCCGGCCCCCGGGGCGCTTCCCGCCCTCGGCGAAGGGAGGCAGCGGCGGCTTGACCATGAAGCGGTGGGTCACGACGGTGAGCGCACTCCCCGCAACGAGCCCGATCAGGAAGATCGCGGCGATCCCCAGCAGCGAGCGCCGGGAGGTCGAGGGTTGGGAGAACTCAGCCATGATCCTGGGTCTCTCCGAACAGCGCTTCATAGACCGGGTCGCTCTGCTGCCCGTCGCCGGCCTCTTCGCTGTAGCCGCCGGTCAGGAACAGGCGGTCGAGGCTATCGTCGCTTCCGCCGGCGACGCTTCCGCTGCCGCCGGTATCGGTCACCAGCAGGAACACCGCGAAGACCACCGGCGCGAGGGTCGCCAACGCCAAACGGGGGGCCCAGGCCCGGGCCGCCGCGTCCATCGCCGCCAGCGAGTCCGGCGCCACGCGGGCCTCGCTGCGCCGCCGCGCCTCGGCCATCATCGTCGGAACCGCGCGAACCAGATGCGAGGGGTCGTCGTCCAGACCCTGGGTGGCCCGGCGCAACACCTCGGCGATCTGCCGATCCCGTGTTTGCTTGTCCTTCATGTCAAACCTCTCCCCTGCGTGGGAGCTCCAGCAGACGCGCCAGCTTCTTTCTGGCCCGCGACGCCCGCAGTTTGATCGCGACCGTGGTCGACCCGAGGATGCCGGCGATCTCGGCCATGGTGTAGCCCTCGAGATCGGCCAGCGTCAGGACCGCGCGATCCTTGGCCGAGAGCTGGTCGAGCCCTCGCCGGATCGTCATCACGTCCAGACGGCCTTCCAGGTCGACGCCGGCTGGGAGCTCCGCCCCTTCTTCCGGTTCGGGAAGTGCGTCTTCCTTGCGACGCCCCGTCCGGCGCAGCGCATCGAGCGCCTTGCGGGCCGCGATCGATCGCAGCCAGGCCCCCACATCCCCCGTGGGGAGCGCACCGGTGGTCAGCGCGGCAATCAGCGCTTCCTGAACCACATCGTCCGCCTCGTTGCCCCCGTAGCGGCCGAGCACGCGCCATGCAGTACGCAGCATCGAGGAGCCATGGCGCTGCACCAGCGCCTCCCCGGCACCCGTATCACCCTGCCGGGCTGCCAGCAGGTCCTCGAGATCGGTGTTCGGCATCCGAACGCGTTTCCCTCGTGGGTCAGCATAACGCGGCTTCTCCGCAACGGAACGGCGGGAACCACCAGGGGTCCCCGCCGGACCGGGGTGAACCTGACAGGGTCCACCCCGGGCTGGGTCTGGCCGGAAGGTCAACCTTCGATCTGGTCGCCACCCCGGATGCGCTTGCCGCGGCGGGAGCGGAACTCCTCCCGCATCTGCTCACGCTGCTGATGGAGCTCCTGGGCCCGGGCCTGCTGCTCGAGGGTCAGCAGTGCCTGGACGTCCCGGCGCAGGCGGAAGCGCTCGACCAGGACCTCCTGTTCCAGGGTCCCCACCGCCTGGACCGCGGCCAGCAGCTGGTCCTCGGTGGTTGCGGGATCTCCCATCAGACCGCGGATCTCCCGCCGGGCCTGGCGAAGCTGGCGCAGTTGGTCGCCGAGGCCGGATTCCATCCGGGTCTCCACCAGACCCCGGATCTCGTCCTGCTGGGCCTGGGACAGACCCAGTTCCTCGGCCATGCGGGGGCCCAGCAAGCCGCCGCCCGGGCCGCGGCCCTTGCCGTGATGGTCGCCACGGCCCATTCCGGGGCCGAAGGCCAGGACGGCGATACCGCCACTCAGCAGCAGCACCCCGAGCAGGAGCACACTTCGTTTCAAGATCGTAGTCATGAGCGAACCTCCGTTCTTCGTTTGCTTGAGAGGGTGTGTCTCATCCACCCGCCATGGAGACGCCCGCCGCGTCCCGAAGGTGTCACTCGGTGGCACTTGATTCCCGGAGTCGTGAGCCGCACGCTAGAGGGAGACCTTGATGACAGGTCCGGGAGGAATGTCTTGAAGACCGACGAGTTGGCTCGCCGTGGACCCCA
>CAZBZH010000550.1:0-3493 GCA_964496265.1 uncultured Acidobacteriota bacterium
AGCAGAGCTGCCGCTCTCGCTTCGAACAGCGCTGCACCTCGCTCGATCCGTTCCGCGAGCAAATCCGAACGCTGGATTCTGCGCAGTACGCCGCTGTCCTCTCGATACAGCGCGAATTGCACCGGTCCACCGGAGCGGTCGATGGGCTCGACCCAGACGCGCAAGCGAGTCTCCGGGTACGCAACGGATTCGGTCGTATCGGAGCGAATCTCCGAGGCGCCCTGGATGCGCACTTCGTAGGTCGTGGCCGGCCTGAAGCTCGCCGCTTCGTTCGGATCCGGTACCGGACGCAGCCAGACCAGAGCCAGCAGGACGAGAGCCGCCGCCGCCGCCATCGGCAACCAGCGCCGCAGAGGACGGCTCGGTCCGGGGCGGTGAGTCGGCTCGCCGCGCAGCGCTTCTCCGATCCAGGCCGGCGGCATTCCGATGGGCTCGCCCAGTGACTGGATCAGATCCGCTCGCGCAACGGAACTGCGGCAGAGGATCCACTCGACCCTTGTTCGTTCGCGTTCGCTCAAGGCTCCCCGACGGAAGGCCCGCAGGATCTCGGGCGGAATCGGCCGGGTCTTGCGATCGGGCATGGTATCGGCCAGCTCCCAAAGCAGTTCCTCCCGTTCCTGGCGGTTCATCGAACGCCCCCCACCGTCGTCGCTCTCGAGACCTGCCGGCCGCTTGCGGCCAGAGGCCCCCGTGAGTCAAGAGTCCGAGCGAAGGGACTTTGTCCGAAATCTTTTTCTGAGCCGCCCTGCAACAGCATCAGCCGGGCCCAGTGTTGCGGGGGGTGGTTGCGGGAAACCTTCGTGAGCGCGCCCCGGTAGGCCTGAGGGACGGTCCGTCCGTCGCGAAGGTTCCGGTAAAACTCTCGGTTGAACTCCACGGCGAGGCGGTCGGGCAACTCCGCGCGAGATGCGACGACCCAACGCGCGCCTCGGCGCGCCAGCCTGCCCGCCAGGCCGAAGCGCCCCGAATCCGCGGTGACGGGCCAGCGGCCGCCTCCGCAGGTGCTGAGGTTGGCCAGCAGCATCGGCGGCATTTCATCGGCCCACGCAGCGGCCGGGACACTTCCGTCGGCCAGGACGACGGCGGATAGTTCCGGGAATGCCGGTTCGAAGGTACCGTGAGCGTCGATGTGGAGCGAGGACGCGCGAGGAAGCTCGCGGGTCAATGACGTGCTCGTCGCCCGTTCGCCTTGCAAGACCACCGACTTCGGAAAGAGCTGGCGATAGTACCTGGCCAGTCGTCCGCCTCCGGGAAGGTTTTCCGCCGGGTCTACGACGAAGAGAGGCCGGCCTCCAGGCGCGACCTCGCGATATCCGCTCGCGCGTGCCCCGGTCGGGTGGTGCACCACATTCGTCAGCAAGCCCAGGTAGGCCAGATCGTCGTCCGGGATGGGAAGTGCGCTCCACGGGACTCGCTGCAGTAGTCCATGGGCCGCGAAGCCGGTTTCCGCTTTCAGGTCGTTTGCGTTCGGCGCAAGCATTTCGGCGAGGCGCGTTGCCGCCTCGAGCCAGGGGCCTCTTTCGGTCGACGGGGCGTTGACCCGCTGCAGTATTTCGCGGAGCCTGTCGTGTTTCATCTCGGTGCGGCGATCGACGACGATCGTCCCGTCTGCCCGGCGCTGCAGGAGGACGATCTCGCCCTCCGCGGCGAAAGCTCGGAAATCGACCGGTGGCACCACCCACTCCGCGTCGCTTGCGGCGCAGTGCTCTGACCCGTGCAGCAGCTCCCGTGCCTCCTGCATCAAGTTGCGGCGGACCTCGGACCGTGACCGACGCAGGTCTCTCGATGCCGGCCCTTCGAGCGCGGCGATTTCCAGCAGCAGGGCGTTCCAGGTCGAGCGGGCCTCGGCCGAAACCGGGAGGCAGATTTCCGAGGTCGCGTTGCGGTCGATCTCTTCCAGAATGCGCCAGGCCTGCTCAGGTGCCGAGTCGTCCAACGCCAGGAGCGCCGCCAGGAAGGAATCTTGCGATCTTGCGCTGGGACCCAGCAGGCTGTCTTGCCGAGGGCCTTCGTCCAGGCCGAATCGGTGCAGTACCCGGGCAGCTTCAATGGCTTCTCGGGCGGCGGCGATATCGCCCCGGGCTCTCTCGGCCCGGGCCAGGCAGCTTCGGGCCCAGGCCCCAATTTGGGCGTCTTGCGAGCTTCGCGAGATATCGCGGCAAATCTCTGCGGATCGCCCGGGCTCGCCGCGTTGCAGAGCGTGCTGGGCTCGGACAGCGAAGGTCCATGACCGGAGCCTTCCCATCCGGCCCGCCTCGCCGCCGGTCGTGTTCAAGGCCGCCTCGGCCCTCTGCAGCGATGGAAGAGGGTCCTCCCCGAGTCGGACCTCGACGAAAGCGAGGTTGATCGCGGCATTCGCCAGCTCGACAGGTTCGCCCTGACGCTCCAGGCCATCGATGGCCTCGCGCTGGATGGATGCGACCCGGTCGAGGCGGCCCCTGGTGCTCAACGGGTCCTGGAGGGTCAGCCAGGTCAGCGTGCTGCTCGCCCCGGTCACGAGGGAGTCACGGCAAGGGGTTCCTTCGCAGAGTTCCAGAGCCCGTTCCAGCCGCTCTGCCCCCTCCTCCGCAGCGCCGACGCGGGCGAGGATATCGGCCTGCAGCATGCTCACGGACAGGGCATCCGGATCGCCGATTCGCCGGTACATCTCTTCGGCGTGCCGCAGCTCGTTCCACGCCTCTTGCAGTCCACGCCCGTCCTCGGCGAGCAGTGCCGCCAGTTCATACGCGTAGACCGCGGACCATTTCTCGCTATGCTCCCGACCGAGCCAGTCCGGTCGGGCCGAACGGAGCTCGGAGACCATGCGGTCGATTGGAATCTCGCCGCTGCGCCGGGCGAAGTAGGTCGCGGTCAAGCGGCAGCGCAAGGACAGAAACGGAAATCCCGCCTCCCGGGCGCTTCGTTCCATGGACTCGAGGCGACTCAGCAGGTCGGAAGTCGCGAGGCTGTTCGACTCCCTCATCAACCGGTTGAAGCGATCGAGTTGGGCGTAGTAGGCAGGGTCGCGGGTGGAGAAGCGAAAATCGAGGCAAGGGACGGCAGCGCGTCTGCCGTCGAAGTCGTCGACGAGCACCGGGCACAATTTCCGCCAGCCCTCATCCTGCTCGTCCGGTATCGCGTGCTCGAAGCACAGCGTGTTGCCGCGCCGTTGCGATGCGGCCTGGGCGGCAGCGTCTGCGGACGGGTGCCGGTCTAGAGCGAGGCTCATTCTCCATCCGCTGGTGTCCCGCAACGCCGGCGCATCGAGGCAGATCGCGACCGGTCTCTGCGACAAGGGATAGAACGGGGCCCAGGCCCCGTCGGCTCGCCGGTCCAGTTCGGCGTGCCCCTTGAAAGCGACCTCGACCTGATTGAGCAGACCGGGCTCCGGACTCGACGGGGCGCCGCAGCCGACCAGAAAGATCAACGACAGCGGGGGCAGGATGCGCCGTAGCGGTCTCAAGCGATACCGAGCAGCTCCGAGCAGCGGCGTAGGGCGGCGTTCAGCTTCGAG
>CAZBZH010000551.1:0-3489 GCA_964496265.1 uncultured Acidobacteriota bacterium
GCCGCCTGACCTGGCACCCCGGCGGCGACAACGTCCGCGGCTGGAGCCTGGACGGTAAGTCGCCGCCGCCTGACCTGGCACCCCGGCGGCGACAACGTCCGCGGCTGGAGCCTGGACGGCAAGTCGGTGCTGTTCACCTCCACCCGCCACAACGAGCCCCGGGCGCATCCCCAGCTCTTTACCGTGTCGCTGGACGGAGGCATGCCCAGCCGGTTGCCGCTACCCCGGGTCGAGGACGGCCACTATTCCCCCGACGGCAAGCGCATGGCCTACCAGCAGGTCACGCCCTGGGACGGCGAGTGGCGCAACTATCGCGGCGGTCAGGCCCAGCCGATCCGGGTCATCGACCTCAAGTCCCTCGATGTGCAGAAACTGCCCTGGGAAGGCTCCGACGACCGGCTGCCGGTCTGGCTCGGCGACGACGTCTTCTTCCTCAGCGATCGGGACAAGGCGATGAACGTCTGGTCCTGGAATGCCGGCAGCGGTGAATTGACCCAGCGCACCTTCTTCAAGCAATTCGACTGCAAGAGCCTCGAGGGAGGGGACGGCACGCTGGTGTTCGAGAACGGCGGCTGGCTCTACACCATGGCGGCTGCCGGTGGGGAGCCCCGGCGGCTCTCCATCGAGCTTCGCGGCGACTTCCCCTGGGCCCGGCCCCACTGGGTCGAGGCGGCGGATCAGGTCACCGACTTCGGGCTGTCCCCCACGGGCAAGCGTGCGGTGTTCGAGGCCCGTGGAGAGATCTTCACCGTCCCCGCCGACAAGGGGGACGTACGCAACCTGACTCGCTCGCCCGGGGCCGCCGATCGCGCCCCGGCCTGGTCGCCCGACGGTCAGCACATCGCCTGGTTCAGCGATGAAGGCGGCGAGTACGGCCTGATGATCGCCGATCAGTTCGGCCGCGAGCGCCGGCGCATCGATCTGGAGGATCCGACCTTCTACTACACGCCGGCCTGGTCGCCGGATTCGAAGCACATCGCCTTCGGCGATGCGGATCGCAAGCTGTGGCTCGTCGAGGTCGAAAGCGGCAAGGCCAGGCTGGTCGACGAGGAAGGCTTTGCCCATCCCCAGCGGGTGATCTACCCCGAGTGGTCGCCGGATTCGAAGTGGATCGCCTACACCAAGCGGCTCAAGAACCAGTTCACGGCGATCTCGGTCTACTCGGTGGAAACCGGCAAGACCCATTTGATTTCCGACGGTCTGTCGCTGGCCCAGAGCCCCGCCTGGGACAAGGGGGGCAAGCTGCTCTACTTCCTGGCCAGCACCGACTACGGCTTGAACGTCGGTTGGCTCGACCTGAGCTCGGTCAAGGTGCCTTACCACAGCTCGGTCTACGTCGCGGTGCTGCCCGCGGACGAACCGTCGCCGCTGGCGCCTCGCAGCGATGACGAGGAGGTCAAGGGCGGTTCGGACGAGTCGGACGAAGGTGAGGACAAGGGCAAAGGCGAAGACAAGGGCAAGAAGAAGGGCAAGGAGGCCGGGGAAACGGGAGATGAAGGCGATGCTCCGGAGGTGCGCATCGACTTTGATCGACTGTCTCAGCGGATCCTCGCGCTCAACATGCCGACCCGCGAGTACGCGGGAATCCGGGCCGGCGCTCCCGGCTCGCTGTTCGTCGCCGAGTCGGTTCCGGATCAGCCCGGCGTGACCCTGCATCACTATTCCCTGGAGGAACGCGAAGCCAAGCCGGCGGCCCAGGGCATCTTCGCCTTCGCCCTGTCTCACGACGGCAGCAAGTTGATGACCGCCATGCCCGGCAACAACTACCGCATCGCGCCCGCGGGCCCGGCGGCGCCGGGCGGCGGCGCTGAAGGCATGCTCAACCTGGGCGGGCTGCGCATGGAGGTCGACCCCGCCGCCGAGTGGCGTCAGATCTTCCGCGAGGCCTGGCGCTATCAGCGGGACTACTTCTACGTGGACAACGTCCACGGCCTGGATCTGGACTGGGCCTTCAAGGCCTACAGCGAGTGGCTGCCTCACGTGCGCCATCGGGCCGACCTCAACTACCTGCTGGACATCCTCGGCGGCGAGACCGCGGTGGGACACTCGTTCAACGGGGGCGGCGACGAGCCCGAGGTCGAACAGGTCTCGGTCGGGCTGCTGGGGGCGAATCTCGAGATCGACCGGGGGCGCTACCGCCTGGCCCGGATCTTCGACGGCGAGAACTGGAATCCGGAGCTGCGGGCGCCGCTCAGCGGGCCGGGTATCGACGTGCAGGAAGGGGACTACCTGCTGTCGGTCAATGACCGCGAACTGACGGCGGAGATGAACCCTCATGAGCTGTTTGCCGGCACCGCCGGCCGCCAGACGGTGATTCAGGTCAACGACAAGCCGAGCCTGGAAGGGGCTCGCCGAGTCACCGTGGTTCCGGTCGGCAGTGAGCGCCCGCTACGCCAGCGGGCGTGGGTCGAGGACAGTCGCCGCAAGGTCGATGAGCTTTCCGGCGGCAAGCTGGCCTACGTCTGGGTGCCGGACACCGGGTGGGGTGGACATACCTCCTTCACCCGCTACTACTTCGCCCAGATCGACAAGAAGGGCATCATCGTCGACGAGCGCTTCAACCATGGTGGATCGATTGCCGACTACATCGTCGATTTGCTGAGCCGGGAGCTGCTCGGCTACTTCAACAATCCTATCGGCGATCGTCAGCCCTTCACCGCGCCCAACGGCGCGATTTTCGGGCCCAAGGTGATGTTGATCAACGAGATGTCCGGCTCCGGCGGCGACATGCTGCCCTACATGTTCAAGAAGCGCGGCCTGGGACCCCTGGTCGGTACCAAGACCTGGGGTGGCCTGGTCGGCATCTGGGATGTGCCCGGACTGATCGACGGTGGTTTCATCACCGCGCCCCGCGGCGGGTTCTTCGACGTCAACGGCGAATGGCGGGTGGAGAACGAAGGGGTCGGGCCCGATGTCGAGGTCGAGCAGTTGCCGAAGCTGGTAGCCCAGGGCCGCGATCCCCAGCTCGAGAAAGCGGTGGAGATCGCCATGGAGCTATTGAAGACCCAGGAGGTCGAGCTGTTGTCCCAGCCGCCGGATCCGGTGCGGGTTGCCCGACCGGACTAGTGCCCGGGAGCGGCGGCGGGGTTCGGCCTAGCGGGCCTCGACCCGGCCGTGGCGCAGGCGTCCCATCAGGGACTCCAGGGAGGCGGCGTTGTAGGTGTGCCGGATCTCGCTCTCGGAGCTGCGGCGGCCGATCGAAACGAACACCCCGATCAGCTCGCCCGCGGCGTTGAACACCGGGGCGCCGCTCATGCCCGGGGTCGGGATCGCCCCGGCCTCGGGGGAGAGCCGCAGCGGATCGGCACGTTCGACGGTGGCCAGGGTCACGATCGGCGCCAGGTAGCTCGAATCTTCGCCGGCCCAGGCGGCGCGCCCGCTGGCGTCGACCCCGATGTGGTCGGGATAGCCGGCGACGATGGCCAGTTCCCCCTCGGTTGCCCGGGCGGGGCGAATGGCGGGCACGCCGCGGAGCGGCGGACCGGACAC
>CAZBZH010000552.1:0-3480 GCA_964496265.1 uncultured Acidobacteriota bacterium
CTACGATCTGGTGCGCGGCGCGCTGGGACAGTGGCCGGTCGGCAGCGGCGCCGACGAGACCTGCATCGCCGCCGACGTGGCCGGCACCTCGGCGATCGATAGCCAGCAACCGACCGCCGCCGCGGGCTTCTGGTATCTGGCGCGCCCCCGCAACGGGTGCGGGCTGGGAAGCGTGGGCAACGACGGCAGCGGTACGCCGCGGGCGGGCATCGCCTGCCCCTGACCCGGCGAACGAACCCGGCCTGAGCGGCGCTCCCGGGTCCGGCGTACAATCGGGGTATGGGAGAAACGCTGGTCGTCGCCACGATCTGGCTCGCGCTGGCGTGCTACCCCGCCGGGCCCTGGGGCCGGGTGCAACGGGGCGATGGACGTTCCGGCGATTCGGGCAACCTCCGTCTGATCTGGACCTTCGGCTGCGCCGCCTTCCTGGCTCACGTCGCCGCCTCGTTCCACGTGTTCTACGACTGGAGCCACGCCGTGGCGCTGGACGAGACCGCGCGGCAGGTCGAGGAGCTGTTCGGCGTGCGCAGCGGCAGCGGGCTGTACCTGAACTACCTGTTCACCCTGGTGTGGTTGGTCGACGCCGCGGCCTGGTGGTGCTGGCCCCGCTGGCCGGGTAACCACGCTCGCTGGGCCTTGCTGGCGATCCACGGCTTCTTCCTGTTCATGGTGTTCAACGCCACGGTGGTGTTCGAGCAGGGGGCGACCCGCGTCTTCGGTGCCGTGGTGACCCTGGCCGGGCTCGCGGGATTGATCGCCGCCGTGCGCTCGCGGAGCGTTCGATGACCGCCGGCCGTGACGACGCCGACCGGAGCGCCTCCATGGACGGTTCCCTACCCCGGGTGACCTACGTGACCGCCGGCGGCGCCGGCATGTTCTGCGGCAGCTGCATGCGGGACAACACCCTGGCGGCGACGCTGCATCGGCGCGGCGTGCCGATCACCCTGGTGCCGACCTTCACCCCGATCCGCACCGACGAACAGGATGTCAGCCTCGACCGGGTCTTCCTCGGCGGCATCAACGTCTACCTGGAACAGAAGCTGCCCTGGCTGCGCCACCTGCCCCATGGGGCGCGGCGGGCGTTGAGCCATCCGCGGCTGCTGCGCCTGCTCTCGAAGCTGTCGCTCCAGACCCGGCGCCGGGAAGACGGCGCCATCGCGCTGTCGTTGCTGCGCGGTGAGCAGGGGCATCACGCACGCGAGCTGGCCGACCTGATCACGTTCATCGACGAAAACCTGCAGCCGGATGTGGTGACCCTGACCAACCTGCTGATTTCCGGTTTCGTGCCCGGGTTGAAGCAGCGGCGCCCGGTGCCGGTGGTGGTCAACCTGCAGGGGGACGATGTGTTCCTCGACGGCCTGCACGAGGAGGATCGCCCGCAGGTGCTCGCGGAGATGCGCCGCATCGCCGGCATGGTCGACGGCTTCATCGTGCCCAACCGGGCTTACCTCAGCTTCATGGCGGAGCTGCTGCAGGCGCCGGAACGCAAGTTCCACATCGTGCCGTTGGGGATCGCCGAACCCGAGGCCTACCAGCGGCCCCGGCCTCGAGGCGACGGTCCGCCGACGGTCGGCTACCTGGCGCGCCTCTGTCCGGAGAAGGGCTTTCACCGACTGGTCGACGGGATGCTCGAACTGCGGTCCCTGCCGGGCATGGAGCGGGTGCGCCTGCGCGCCGGAGGCTGGCTCGGCCCATCGGACCGGCCGTTCTTCGAGGCGCAGCGAACACGTCTCGTCGACGCGGGCATCGACTTCGAGCATGTGGACTCGATCCCCGATCGGGAAACCAAGATCGCCTTCCTCGCCGAACTGGATGTGTTCTCGGTGCCCGCCGAGTTCCTGGAGCCCAAGGGGCTCTACGTCCTCGAGGCGTTGGCGGCGGGGGTCCCGGTGGTCCAACCCGAGCACGGCGCCTTTCCCGAACTGCTGGACTCTACCGGAGGGGGCTTGCTGGTGCCGCGGAACGACGCCCCGGCCCTGGCCCGGGAACTGGCGGCGCTGCTGAGCGACGAGTCTCGTCGACGGCAGCTTGGCGAGGAGGGACGCCAGGGGGTCGCCCGGCGTCATCGAGCCGAGACGATGGCGGAATCGACGCTCGCGGTCTGGCGGGCGCTGGCCGGCTAGCGGACTACTTCCGGCCGGCAACCCGGACGGTGATCGGTAGGCTCCGGCCACTCGGTGGGTTCCGGGTAGCCGCTAGGCGAGCATCCTCAAGTAGGTCACGACGTTTCCCGCGAGCTCGAGCTCCACGCGCATGCCGACCCGCAGGTCCCTCGGCCCCGCCCTGTTGCCGGCCCGGACGATCTCACAGTCCTCGCTCAGATCGGCAAAGACCTCGCCCTGGCCCACAACATGGAGCCGAAGCCCGAGAGGCTCCGACTCCATGATCGATTCAATGGTCGCTAACACGAGTTCGACGAACCTCTAGGCGCCCTTGGCCTTCCAGCTCTTCATGTTCTTGAACACCGGGCTGTTGATCCGGGTCGAGCTGTTGGGGCACCCGCCGTAGGCGTGGACGCCCACCGCGTGGCGCTTGCCGCTGCGATAGCGCCAGACCGGGCTACCGCTGTGCCCACCGAAAGTATCCAGCATGTAGTACAGCTTGCGCGAGGAGATCTTGGTGATGCGCCCCGCGTTGTACCACTGGGTGCCGAAGGCCTTGTCTCCCGCGTAGCCGCTGTTGTTGACCAGCAGGCGCTTCAATTGGGAGCTTCCCAGGCTGGCGAAGCCGAACCAGCCGGTCTTCTTCCCCAGAGGCTTGGACCTGGGCAGGATGATGCAGCCGTAGTCGTAGTTGGGCTTGCGGTTCTTGGTCCAACCCTTGACGCTGTAGAACGAGCGGCCCACCGCCGAACCGAAGGGACGCAGCGCCCCGTTCATCCCGGGAATGACCTCGATGCTCTTGGCCCAACCGCCGGCGCTGTGGCTGTAGACGCAGTGACCGGCGGTCATCACCGTCCGCGGCGAGATGAACCAGCCGGTGCAACGGGAGCGGCGACCGTCCTTCAGCGTGATGATCAGCTGGCAGATGTAGCGCCACGGGATCCGGGTCACCGCCTTGACATGGACCCGGTCGTCCCGGCCGCAGACCGATTCGGGGGACTCGCCGCCGAATTCGAGATCGCACGAGCGGGGCAACGCGTTGAGGGTGGGATCAACCGGGACGACCTCGGCGCCGAGGCCCTCGGTCATCGCTCGCGCTTCGTCGAACCCGTCGACCATCTCGATGGTCGAGCCGCCGTGGATCGGCATCTCGAAACCATCCTCGACCAGCGGCCCGCCGCCGTCACCATCGCCGTCGTCTTCCGCTTCGCCGAAAGCGTCGCCGAAGCCCTCGCTTCCGTCGAATTCGTCGTCGGCGGCACCATCCCAACTTCCGTCGGCATCGTGCACATCGCTGTCGAGGGGCTCGCCGCCCTTCACTTCTTGATAGTTCTCGCTCATGAGGAGACTCCTTTCGTGGAGTAAGAGGAGAGGAATG
>CAZBZH010000553.1:0-3479 GCA_964496265.1 uncultured Acidobacteriota bacterium
ATCCCGGGCGCCCGCAATATGGAGGCATTCCCTTTTTAGATCAACTTTTTTCTCTATTTAGATTACAAGATTTCGGCAAACGTATGACCTCGCCGGCTCGCGCCGGCCCGCGACTCAACGCCACAAACTATTGATTCAGAAGGGCTTCTAGATCACCGCGAGCTGCGGAACCCGAGGGAGCCAGCTCGACCGCCCGACGGAGCATCGCCACTCCATCCTCCCGCCGCCCGCTGTCGATCAGCAGCCGGCCGAGCTCAGCGTGCAGCTCGAAGCTTTCCGGCTCCAACTCCACCGCCCGGCGGTAGCTGGCCACCGCCTGCTCCGGGCGGCCGCGATAGGCCAACGCCACCCCCAGGCGCCGATGGATCTGCGCGTGCTCCGGAGCACGCGCAAGCGCAGCGCCGTAGAGTTCGATGGCCCGGTCCAGCTCGCCGCCGGCGGCGGAGAGGTCGGCCAGGTTGGTCATCGCGTCGACGTGCCCGGGATCGACCTCGATCGCTTCCCGGTAGCTCGCCATCGCCTCGCCACGGCGCCCCTGGGTCTGCAGTTGCACACCGAGCCGGTGCAGGCTGTCGGCGCGCAGGCGCTCGATGGCCGAGTCGCCCGGCTTGCGCTCCAGGGCGTCGGCAAAGTGAGCGGCGGCGGCAGCGGGACGCTTCTCCGCCAGCGCGATCTCACCCAGGTAGCGATGCCCGCCGTAGTAGTCCTCCCGCTCGGCCAGCATCTGCCGCGCCCTGCTCCGGGCCTGATCGAGTTTGCCGTCGAAGATCAGATGGGGCACCTGGTGGTTCAGCACGTGGAACGCGAGGGTCTCCCGGGGCGTCGGCCGCTCGGAGTCGACCGCGAGACGATCTCCACCACCACTGCCCGCGCCGACGTAGCCCAGCCCACGCAACCGGTCGGCAGTCGCGGCATCGCTCACGCCCCGCTCCGCGAACTCCCGGGAGCGAGCCTCGATGGCTTCGAACAGCGCATCACGCATCTCGAACGCCCGCACCGCATCGTCGGGCGCCAGGTTGTGTTCTTCGCCGGGATCGGCCAGCGGGTCGAACAGCTCCGGCGGCCGGGACTCGACGTACTTCAATCGTGGGCCGCTCCAGGCCAGATGCGGGTTGCTTCCGTACTTGGTCGCCTCGACCGCCTCGGCGTAGTACGCCCGAGTCTCCGGCCCCGCCTCGGCCCGCATCCGCGGGGTCAGGTCGATGCCGTCCAGATCCGCGTCCTCGGGCAGCGGCACGTCGAGCATGTTGCAGACCGTCGGCACCAGATCGACCAGACCGACCGGTGCGCCGTCGACCCGGCGTCCGCGGGGAACGCCCGGCCCGTGAAAGACCATCGGCACGCGGATCGCGCCCTCGTAGACGTAGTAGCTGTGACTCAGCTCTCCGTGCTCCCCGAGCATCTCGCCGTGGTCCGAGGTGACGACGACCAGCGTCGACTCGGCGAGCCCCAGCGCTTCCAGCCGTTCCAACACCCGCCCGAGATGGGCATCGGTGTAGGCGATCTCTCCATCGTAGAGATCGTCGGAGAAACGGGAGGCGTAGGGCTCCGGCGGATCGAACAGCTGGTGCGGATCGTAGTAGTGCAGGAACAGGAAGAACGGGGTAGTCGCCTGCCGGTTGTCCAACCAGTCGATGGCCGCATCGCTGACATGTTCGGCCCGGCGCTCGAGAATGCGATCGGATCGGCGCGGCGTATCGAAGCGGGGATCGAAGGTATCGAAGCCCTGGGCGATCCCGAAGGACTCATCGAGGACCAGCGCGCCGACGAACGCCGCCGTATCCCAACCGGCCGCCCCCAGGATCTCGGCCAGGGTGCGGTTGTCACCGGCCAGGATCTCGCCGTTATCGTGCACGCCGTGGTACGGCGGGATGGTGCCGGTCAACATCGAGGCATGGGCCGGCAGGGTCGTCGGCGCCGGCGACAACGCCCGCTCGAACAGCACGCCCTCGGCGGCCAGGGCGTCGATGTGAGGGGTGACGTCGTCCCGGTCGTCCGCGCGGTAGGGGCCGACCCGGTCCGCCCGGCAGGTATCGATACTGATCAGGACCAGATTCCGCGGACCCGCGACCTTCTCGACGCTGCCGGAGCATCCGGCCAGAAAACCGGCCGCCAGCAGCAAGAATGCCGATAGAGACCACGGCCCGGCCGCGGCGTCGCGGAGAAGAAGTCGCATGAATGTGCCCCTCGGGCCCAAAATGACGTTTCGGGCCCTTGTGTTGTGAGTATAACGGCAGCAGACCTCGGATCTTCAGGGGGAAACACCTGCAATGGGGAACCCTGCTTTCCCTAGAACGCCGGCGGCCGGCGGCAGCCTAACCCTCGAGTAGGGCCAGCAGGTCGTCGCGAGATAGCGAGGCGGAGGCGGTAGCCTTGCCTCCCAGCGCCGCGTCGGCCACGGCGCGCTTGCGCTGCTGCAGCTCCAGGATTCGCTCTTCCACCGTGTCTTCGGCAACGAGGCGGTAGACCATCACCGGCTTGTCCTGGCCGATGCGATGGGCGCGGTCGGCAGCCTGGTCCTCCACCGCCGGGTTCCACCAGGGATCGACGATGAAGACGTGATCGGCGGCGGTCAGGGTCAACCCGGTGCCGCCGGCGCGTAGCGAGATCAGCATCACCGGAGGTCCGTCGTCCGCCTGGAATTGCTTGACCACGGCGCCGCGATCCGACGTCGAGCCGTCCAGCCGGCAGTAGGCCATGCCCCCTTCGAGCTCCGGTTCGATCCGATCCAGGAGCGACGTCCACTGGGAGAACACCAGCGCCTTGTGCCCTTCGGCGACGATCGTCTCCAGGTTCTCGCGCAGCAGCGAGACCTTGGACGAGCGTTCCGCCGTCTGTCCCGGAATCAACCCGCGGTGACAGGCCGCCTGGCGCAAGCGCAACAGCGCCTCCAACGCGGCGAGGACGTTGCCCCCTCCTTGCAGCTTGGCCACCACATCCCGGCGAGTCGCCGCGCGCACCGCCTCGTAGGTATCCCGCTCCTCGTTGGAAAGCTCGCAGTGCAGCACCACCTCGGTGCGCGGCGGTAGATCGGTGGCGACCTCGCTCTTCAGCCGGCGCAACACGAACGGGCCGATCCGCTCGCGCAGGTGGGCGGTGACCATCGGGTCGCCGTCGTCGATCGGACGGCTGTAGCGCTCGTCGAAATCGCTGCGTCCGCCGAGCAAGCCGCGATTGATGAAGTGGAACTGGCTCCACAGCTCATCGAGGCGGTTCTCCACCGGCGTACCGGTCAACGCCAGACGGAACCCGGCATCCAGCCGGTAGGCCGCCCGGGCCACCTGGCTGTCCGGATTCTTGATCGCCTGGGCCTCATCGAGCACCACCGTGTCCCAGCGTTCCGCCGCCAGTTTGTCGGCGTCGAGCCGCAACAGGGCGTAGGTCGTGACGGTCAGATCCGCCTCGGGGTCGAGGGCGCGCTTCGGTCCGTGGTAGCGGCTGCCCTTGAGCGACGGCCGGAACTTCGCCGCCTCGTCGAG
>CAZBZH010000554.1:0-3476 GCA_964496265.1 uncultured Acidobacteriota bacterium
AATGTCGTTCATTTGGGTGACTATGATGTTAACACAGGCGATCTTCAGCCTGGCCCACCTCGATCTGTATCGCCTGGGCTACAGCCAGACCTTCACCAACCTGATGCAGATCGCCGACATCACCGGCGTCTACGGGGTGTCGTTCCTGATGGCCGCGGTCAACGGCCTGACCGCCGATCTGTTCTTCGCCATCCGCGACCGGGAGGGATCGCTGACCGGGGCGCTGCTGCAGAAGCGGATCGCGGTGCCCGCCGGCGCGGTGGTGCTGCTGTTCGTCGCGGCGCTGACCTACGGCACGGTGCGGGTGCAGAGCGTGACCTTTACTCCGGGGCCCTCCCTGGCCATCATTCAACCCAACATCGGCCACACCCAGGCCAACGCCGTCGGCGTGCACCTGGAGCAGGTGGCGATGACCGACGAGCTGATCCCGCCGGGTAGCGCCGACCTGATCGCGTGGCCGGAGAACGCGATCCTCGACCACATGGAGCGGGCGGGCGCCTACCTGGACGATCTGGCCTGGCTGGCCAACCGGAAGCAGGCCTGGTTCCTGGTGGGCTCGATGGGACGGCCGGAAGCGACTCCCGGGCGCACCAGCAATACCGCCTATCTGGTCGACGAGAACGGCAAGATCCAGGGCTCCTACGACAAGCAACTGCTGTTCCCCTGGTCGGAGTACGTTCCGTGGGACGGTTTCCTGGCCCGCACCTATCCGTCGCTCCAGCACATGTACCGCACGTTGATCCGCAAGGGTTGGGGGCATCTGCCCGCCGGCGTGCAGGGCAGCGGGATGAACACGATGAGCTTCCCCTGGCAGGGGAGCGAGCTGTCCTTCGCGGCGTTGATCTGTTACGAGAACACCTACCCGCCGATCCCCGCATCGGGGGCGCGGCAAGGGGCGCGCTTCTTCGTCAACCTGACCAGCGAAGGGCGCATCGGCGGTCCGATGCAGGAGCAGTTGCTGCGACTCTCCATCGCCCGCGCCGTGGAGAATCGCATCGCCTACGTCCGGGTGGGGAATACCGGCATCTCCGGTTTCATCGATCCTCGCGGTCGGATGCAGAGCACCCTGCGTGGCCGTAACGGCCGGATGGCCTTCGATCAGGGGGCGCATATCGATCGCGTGCCGTTGCGGGAGGGAGGGCCGACGCTCTACACCCGCAGTCACGACGCCTTCGCCAAGCTCTGCGCGCTGGTGACGGTGTTGCTCTACCTCTGGAGTTGGGTCCCCGGTCGCGGCGCTGCCAGGGCCGCCGCTGCCGCGGCTCTGCTGATCGGCACGACGGGATGTCTCGGAACGCCGGAACTCGGCGACGATCCGCGCAAGGCGAGAGCCGCTTTCGAGCAAGGGCTGCGCGCGTCGCGCCAGGCGCCGAAACTGGCGATCGAATCGTTCACCGCCGCTTGCGCCGATCCGCAGATCTGTGCCGGTTCCCTCGACTACCTTTATCGCGCGTTCACCGCCACGGGCCAACCGGAGAAGGGTGCGGTGGTGATGGAGAACATCGCCGAGCGTCATCCCGAGCTGGCGGCCCGAGCGGTGGGTTACCGGGGCGCCTTGCTCGAAGCGGCGTTGGACGTGGTGGCGGCGGACCGGGAGTACCGGCGTTCGCTGTCGCTCTCGCCCACCGACTTCGCCTACAGCCAGCTGGGCAACCTGCGCCTGCGTCTGGGCGATCACGATGACGCCCTCGAGGCCTTCCGCTCCGGGCTCGAGATCAAGCCCGGGGACATTCACCTGCGCTATCTGCTCGGTCGCGCCCTTCGTATTGCCGGAAGGTTGGATGATTCGCGCCAGGTGTTGGAGCAGGTCGTTGCCGACGATCCGCGGCACAGTCATGCCTGGACCAACCTGGGCCGGCTGGACCTGCTGGTCGGGGAACCGGTGGAAGGGGAGCGCAAGCTACGCCACGCCATTCTGCTGGACAGCACCAACGTCGAGGCCCGCTTCCGGCTGGTCAAGAAACTCTTCCGCGAGGAGCGACGGGGTGAAGCGCTCCGCCTGATCGGAGAGATCCGGGCCCTCGAGGAAGGACACGAGGTCGGAAGCTAGGGACGGCGCGGAGTTCTCGTTCGGCGTTTTGCTGCTGGACGCTCCGCAAGTCATCGCGGTATATACTCACCGCTTAATCCGGGGGAAAGATGTTGTTCCGGCGTTTGATCGCGGCCTGCGTGGTGGGTGTCGTTGCCTGTTCCATGGTCGTGGTGGCCGAAAATGCGGATACACCATCCGGAAAATGGGTTGCCCGCGACAACATGCCGGCGGCCTTCGAACTTCCCGCCGAGAACCGGGTCCGCACCTCGCTTTTCGCCTACCTGCCGCGGCTGGTGCTGGCCTGCAAGGACGAGTCGAGCCTCCAGGCCTACTTCATCACCGGTTTCGACAAGCCCAAGGGGCAGGAACTCGAACTTCAGTCGGTGCGTCTGCGCTTCGATGACGAGCGTGAGATCGAGGAGTCCCTGCAGGAGGCGCGGCCCGCCGGGCAACTGCGTTTCGGCGATCCCGACGCCTTCGTCTACGAGGCGCTGAGCCACGGGCAACTTTCTCTCAACTTCGAGGCATTTCTATACGGTCGCAAGCAGACCCGCTTCGACCTGACCGGTTTGCGGGAGGTGGTCGATCAGCTCGAGCCCTCCTGCAAGGCGCCGCTGATGGCCTGGCTGAAGCTGCCCGGCGGCGACCCGCAGAACCCGGTGGTGCCCGAACCCCGGCGGGTGATCGAGCAGCTCGCCGAGAACGCCACGCCGAGCGCCGACGGTGCGCCCGCGGCCAACGGCGCGGTCGCCCGGAACGGAGCCGGTGAGGGAGCCGGTGAGAACGGGTCCGCCGAGAACGGGGCGACGCCGGAGGGCGTGCCCGGTGCTCCGCTGGAGGACGGCATCGAGCCCACCATGCGTGCGTCGATGCTGCCGGGGGATCCTGAAGCCGAGGCGGTCGCCGAGAACGATAGCGGAGAAGCGCCGCAGCCAGAGGAGGACGCACCTGCCGAGAACGAGGGCTCGGGGGATGTCCCTTCCGGGGAGGACGAGGAGATCGCGGAGCCGCTGACCGTCGGTTCGACGAACCCCGAGATCATCCCGAGTCGCCGGGTCGCGCCGCGCTATCCGGCGGACGCGCTGCGCGCGGGAATCAGCGGCAAGGTGCGGTTGCGGGTCACCATTACCCGCAAGGGCCGTGTCTCCGAGGTCCAGTCGCTGGAGAACGACGACGATGAGCACGGCTTTGTCGAGGCGGCCCGTGAAGCGGTGATGAAGTGGCGCTACCTACCGGCGACGGTCAACGGCAAGCGCGTGGCCCAGGATATCAACGTCACCGTCGAGTTCCGTCCCTAAATAAGAAACGGCCCGTCCGCCGAGGCGAACGGGCCGTCTTCCAACACGTTGCGTTGGCCTGGGAGCCTACTCGGCTTCCAGAGCGGTGATCAGCTGCTTGAGCGGGCGCTCGGCGGCGTCCACCGCCTTGAGTCCCATATCGGCGC
>CAZBZH010000555.1:0-3457 GCA_964496265.1 uncultured Acidobacteriota bacterium
CGCGGTTCGAGGTCAGCGCCTGGCAACGGGTGTTGGCCGCCAGGCTCTCGCCCCCCTCCACGCCCGCCGCGATCATGCGGTTGGCCGCGTTGCCGCCGCCGCCACCCACGCCGACGACGCGGATGTTGGCCGGTGACATCACACCGTCCTCGAACGACATATCTCGAGCGCCGCGATCGTCGTTATCGTCCATCGTGATCATCTCAGTCCCCTTGTATCCGGTTCAGAAGCCCCACGTAACCATCGCGCGTTCCAAGCCCCCCGGAACACGCCCCACGCTCCACGAGCGCGGCGCTCAGAACATCTCCGAAAACCAAGCTTTAACCCGGCCGCCCATGCGGCCGATCAATCCCGCGCCGACCGGCATCTGGGTCCGGCTCTGCGCGTTCTGGTTGCGGGCGCCGAACAGCGCCAGGCCGATGGCCGTGGCGTGTTGCGGACCCGAGGCGGGCTCGACCAGTCCGTCGGCCCCCTGGGGCACCCCGGTGCGCACCGGCAAGTCGAAGACCTGCTCGGCGACATCGGTCATGCCCGGGAGCAGGCTGCCGCCGCCGGTCAGCACCACCCCCGCGTTGAGCTGGCGTTCGAAGCGGGCGCGTACCACCTCTTCGTGCACCAGCGTGAAGATCTCCTCGGCCCGCGGCTGAAGGATCTCGGCGAATACCTCCAGCGACAGCAGTCGCGACTTGCGGCCGCCGACCGACGGCACCTCGATGGCGTCACCCTCCTGGACCATCGAGGCCAGGGCGCAGCCGTGACGCACCTTGAGCTTCTCGGCGTCGGGGATCGGCGTGCGCAGCCCGACGGCAAGATCGTTGGTGAAATGGTCGCCTCCCACCGGCAGCACCGCGGTGTGCCAGATCGAGCCGCGCTCGAAGATCGCCAGGTCGGTGGTGCCGCCCCCGATGTCGATCAGCACGACCCCCAACTCCTTCTCGTCGGCGGAGAGCGCCGACTCGGCGACGGCGAGCTGCTCGAGCACCGTGTCCCGCACCTCGACACCCGCGCGGTTGACGCAGGTGACCAGGTTCTGCACCGAGGTGCTGGCCGCGGTGACGATGTGCACGTTGGCTTCGAGCCGCGAGCCGTTGAGGCCCACCGGCGACATGATGCCGCCCTGGTTGTCCAGCACGAACTCCTGGGGCAGCACGTGCAGGATCTCCCGGTCCTGGGGGATGCTGACCGCCTTGGCGGCATCCATCACCCGGCGCACGTCCTCGTCGGTGACCGTGTGGTCCTTGCCCGAAACGGCGATCACACCGCGGCTGTTGAAGGACCGGATGTGGCCGCCGGCGATTCCGGTGATCGCCGATTCGACGCTGACCCCGGCCATCAGCTCCGCCTCCTCGATGGCGGACTTCACCGCCTCGGCCGTGGCCTCGAGGTTGACGACGACCCCCTTGCGCAGCCCCTTGGAAGGGGATTCGCCCAGGCCGACGACGTGCACCGCGCCGTCATCGCGCAATTCGGCGACGACGCAGGAGATCTTGGTGGTCCCGATGTCCAACCCCACGACATAGCGTTCGTTCTTCGCCATGGTCCCTCTGTTCCTCCGGAGCCCCGTCAGGATCCGGTCGAAAGTTCCTCCACCGCACCCACGGTGATCCGTTCCCGCCAGCGAAGATCGACGTATTCCGCCGTCGCGACCCGCGCGCCGATCTCCGTTCTCAAGGCGAGGTAGTCCTCGACGTTGCGCTCGACCCTCTGCGGGTCGAGCAGCAACGGCGGGCCCTGCAGCAGTCGCGCGACCACCCGGTCCCGTCCCCCCAGATCCAGTTCCGCAATCTCTTCCGCAAGCCCCGGGTCGATCTGCGCCAGTTGCGCCAGCGCATCGACCCCACGGCCGATCGCCGCGGCCAGGGCGTCTCCTTCGAGTTCTCCGAAGCCGACCAGCACCGGCAGGTCTTCGGCCATCCGCGGTCCACAGGCGCCGATCACGACCCCCTGGTCGTCGACCAGATGGGCGATCCCGGCGATCAGGGCGATCGCCGCCGGTTCCCGTTCCTGCACCCGCACCACCAGGGTGTGGGGCAGTTCCCGGCGGACCGACGCGTCGCGGACCCAGCGGTCCGAGGCGACGATGCCGGTGATGCCGCGCAGGTCCAGGGACAGCAGGTTGTGGCCGTCCAGGTGCCCCAGCGAATCTCGCACCGTCTGGGCCGAGCCCCGCTGGAATCCCTCGAAGCGCAGCTGGCGCAGGGCGAGGGAGTCGGTTTCCGTGATGAAGTCGGCCACGTGCACACCGGCCAGCACGAACATCGTGGCCAGCGCGAGCTGGGCGCTGCCGATGATCGCGTAGTGCAGGAACGAACGGGCGCGCCGCGCCTTGCGCACGCGCCGGTTGTACCGGCGGCGCCAGTAGCGACGATCCTGTTCGCCCGGATGTTGCTCGCGCTCGTCCATCACTTCTTCCGCATCGTCTTCTTCTTCGTCGTCTTCTTGCGCCGCGCTCCACGGGCGGCGTTGCGCACCAGGGTTTCCCCGGCCTTCCACACGTCCCCGGCGCCGAGGGTCAGGATCAGATCCCCCTCACGCACCATCTCCCGGAGCCGTTTGGGGACGTCGGTCAATGTCGGTTCGTAGTGCACCGACGGATGTCCGTGGCGCACCAGGGCGTCGGCGACCTGGGCGCCGTCCAGCCCGTCGATCGGATCCTCGCCGGCGGCGTAGATGTCGGTGACGATCACATGGTCGGCCAGCGGGAAGGCGCGGCCGAAGTCCTCGAGCAACGCCTGGGTCCGCGAGTAGCGGTGGGGCTGGAACACGACCAGGGTGCGGGCGCCGAAGCCTTCGCGCACCGCGGTGAGGGTCGCCTCGATCTCGGTCGGGTGATGTCCGTAGTCGTCGACCACCGTGGCGCCGTAGGCCTCGCCCCGGGGCTGGAAGCGCCGCTCCATGCCGTGGAACTCCTTGAGCGCCGAGGCAATGGTGCGGAACGACAGATCCATCTCCAGGCCGACGGCGACGGCCGCCAGGCTGTTGCTCACGGCGTGACGTCCCGGCGTGGGCAGGCGGATCACCCCCTTGCGCTCGCCATGGACGTAGAGCTCGTAGCGGGAGCCGAAGCCCTCGATCTCCACGTTGCGCGCGGCGACCACCGCCTCGTCGGACAGGCCGTAGGTGATCACCTTGCGGTCGAGCCGCGGCAGGATCGAACGCAGGTTCGGCTCGTCGACGCAGACCACCGCGGCGCCGTAGAACGGGATGCGCTTGAGGAAGCGCACGAAGGCGTCCTGGATCGCGCCCAGGTCGGCGTAGTGGTCCAGATGCTCCCGGTCGATGTTGGTCACCACGCCGATGGTCGGGTTCATCCGCAGGAACGAGCCGTCGGACTCGTCGGCCTCGGCGACCATGAAGTCCCCCTTGCCCAGCTTGGCGCTGGAGCCGAAGCGGCCGAAGCGTCCGCCGATGACCACCGTCGGGTCCAGCTTTCCACGGCCCATCACCTCGGCGATCA
>CAZBZH010000556.1:0-3451 GCA_964496265.1 uncultured Acidobacteriota bacterium
ACGAGGGCTACCTGCAGTACCGCCTGCTGGACGAGAGTATCTACTCGCTGCGGCAGCTCCAGCACCACACGACCGAGTTCTGGTTCAACCACTTCAACACCGAGTTCCGCAAGATCTACGACAACACTCCCGGAGCGGCCGCGGACCGCAACCTGCGCACGGCGCAGATGCAGCAGCGGGAGCTCGACGCCTTCCGCGACCTGGCGTTCTACGGGAGTTTCCGCGAGATCCTCGAGGCGAGCGCGCTCAGCGCCGCGATGATCCTGTACCTCGATACCAACATCAACACCAAGGACCGGCCCAACGAGAACCATGCTCGCGAGCTGATGGAGCTGCACTCGATGGGGGTCGATAACGGCTACACCGAGGCGGACGTTCAGGAACTGTCGCGGGTGCTGACCGGTTGGAACGTGTGCAACAAGGCGCTGGCCGATATCGAGAACCCGACGGCGCCCTGTATCGCCAACGATGCCGCGGGGCAGCGGGCGACCAACTTCCGCTCCAACGAGCACGACACCGGTCAGAAGATCCTGTTCGCCGGGACGGCCTACGAGACGATCATCCCGGACACGTCGGGCAATCCGGCCGACGGAATCAACGACATCCAGCTCGCCCTGGACACGATCGCCGACCATCCGGCGACCAAGGAGTTCATCGCGACGAAGTTGCTCCAGCGCTTCATCACCGAGGACCCGACGCCCCAGATGGTGCAGGCGGTCGTCGATGCCTGGACGCTGCACAACGGCGACAACCGGGAGATCCTGCGCGCCGTGCTCTCGGAAGCGAACGTGCTGAACCCGGACTTCGTCGGCCAGAAGCTGAAGACCCCCTGGGAACAGGGCGTGACCGGTTACCGGGCGACCCGCGGCTTGCTGCAGTCGTTCATCGCGCCGTTCCTGCGCAACTGGATCAATCGCATGGGTCAGCTGCCGTTCCGTAATCCGATTCCCACCGGCTACTCCGAGTTCGGCGGGGACTGGCTCGGGACCAATGCCCAGCTGGATCGTCAGGACTACGGCATGGATGTCGTGCTCAACGCGAGCTACGCCCAGGAGATCAATCTGATGGTCTCCGAGTACAACCTCACCACGGCCGAAGAGATCGTCGACTTCTTTGCCGACGTTCTGTTCGGTGGGCAGATGACGCCCCTCGAGCGCCAGGTCGCGCTCGACTACATCAATACCGACGATTCGGGTGTCCCTTCTCCGTATACCGACGAGCGCGTCCGCGAGACCGTCGGTTTCATGATGGGATTCAAACAGTTCCTGGAACAGTAAGGGGGCCACCGATGAAAGACCACTGTGCCGATTGTTCGAGACGTGCCTTCTTGCATAAGTCCGGCCTGACCCTGGCCGGCCTGGGAGCCACCTCGCTGATTCCGACCCCGCTGGTGCGCCAGGCGATGGCGGCCAACGAGGACAAACGCCTGCTGTTTATCTTCTTGCGTGGCGGGAACGACGCGGTCAACACGCTGATCCCCCACGGGGACGCCGAGTACAACGCGACGAATCGCCCGACGCTCTACGTGCCTCCGGGGGATGCCATCGACCTGGGCAACGGCTTTGCCTCGCTGCACCCGGCCCTCGACGACCTGAAGAAGGTCTTCGACGACGGCGACCTGGCGGCGATTCACCGGGTCGGTTACCAGAACATGAGCCGCTCCCACTTCAGCGGTCAGCGCATCTGGGAGAACGGCGACCCGACTCAGCCGACCTTCCTGTTCGAGGGCTGGCTCTACCGCTACATGCGTGAGGAAGGGCTCGATCTCAACGCCACCCTGCCGGCGCTGACGGCGCCCAACGGCGGAGTGCTGATGCGCGGCGTGCCGCCGTATCACGTCAACGTGCGCAACCCGGACCAGTTCGACTACACCTATGGGCCTCCCAAGTCGGACAAGTTCAAGCAGAGTTGGCGGGATATCTACTCCCAGCTGCCCCACGGTACGAAGTACCGCGACGCGCTGCAGGCCTCGGAGATCCAGCTGCTGGACACCCTCGACGAGTACGCCGCCTGGGACCACACCAACTGGAACCCGACCGACCCCAACACCGGCGAGTACCTGTTCCCGGTATCCGCCGCGACCAACCCGGCAGACCCCTCGGGACCCGGGGGGCGCAAGTTCGCCGCGGCGTTCTACCCGTTCTTCAATGCCCTCAAGGTCTGCGTGCTCTCGCTGCTTGAAGGGGACGGACTGAACGGCACCCGCATTGCCGGGACCGAGCTCACCGGTTTCGACAACCACGAGAACCAGGGCCAGCTGGCCGGCGTACACCGTGACCGGCTCAACGTGCTGGGCTACGGCATCCGTTCGGTGCAGATCGCGCTCAGCGGAGTCGCGACCAACGAGCCCCGGGGCTACACCGGCATCTGGGAGAACACGATGGCCGTGACGATGAGCGAGTTCGGCCGCACCTCCCGGGAGAACGGCAGCTTCGGCACGGACCACGGCGGTTCGACCTGCGTGTTCGCCGCCGGCGGTCCGGTCAACGGCGGGGTCTACAACGCCGACGGGTCCAACTGGGCTAACGGCGATATCTTCGCCCACGACAACCGTGACCTGGAGACGATCACCGACTACCGCTCCGTGTTCTGGGAGATCCTGCGGGATCACATGGGGGCGCTGCCGTCCAACGCGGACAACGTCTTCCCCAACTACTCCGCGCTGAGTCTGCCGGAGCTGGGCCTGATCGGTACCTGATTCGCTTCAAATGGGGGTGCGGCCGCCGGCCGTACCCCCAATCGACCGTGCCGTCCGTTTACCGCGTTGCCCCCCTCCAGGAGAACCTCCGATGATTCGACATCTTTCGAGTGGCCGCGGTCTGGCGGTCTTCACCCTTGCCTGCGCCATCCTTGCCGCGCCGGCGCTGGCGGAGACCCTGGTGCTCAACCCGGTCAAGGACAACACGCTGTTCGAGGAAGACCCGGCGCTGAGCAACGGCAGTGGCCAGCACCTGTTCGCCGGCAAGATCGCCTTCGGTCCCCGGCGCCGCGCGCTGCTGCAGTTCAGGCTGCCGTCCCCCGCGCTGTTCCCCGCCGGAGCACAGGTCACCGACGTGCGGCTGAGGTTGGCGATGTCCAAGACCATCGCCGGGCAGGTGTTCGTGACCGTGCACCCGTTGGAGCGGCACTGGGGCGAAGCGGGTTCGGACGCACCCGGGGCCGAAGGGGCCGGGGCGCCGGCGATGATGGGCGATGCCACCTGGAGCGATTCCTTCTTCGAGATCTCGAGTTGGGATCGGCCCGGAGGGGACTACGAGTTCTTCCCCATCGCCTGGGCATTGGTCGGGGAACCCGGCTTCTACACCTTCGAGGAGCTCCCGGGCATGCGCCAGCAGGTCCTGGAGGCGATGCTCCGTCCCGGCCGCAACTTCGGCTGGGTCCTGATCGGCGACGAAACCAGCAACGCGACCGCCAAGCGTTTCGACTCGCGGGAACACCCGGATCCGGAGCG
>CAZBZH010000557.1:0-3444 GCA_964496265.1 uncultured Acidobacteriota bacterium
CACCTTCGTCGTCGTCCTGCAATGAACCGGCCGGCGCCGGCGGCCGGGCTGCTGCTGGCCGCGCTCTGCCTGCTGCCCGCGGCGGCCCAGGAGATCGACCTCTCGTCGGTGCAGGGCTTCGACGACTGCGACCGGATCGTCGACCTCCATCCCGACTCCTTCCGCGCCCATCGCTGTTACCGGCTCTTCTCCCGCAAGACCGGGCAACACGCCGAGGCGATCCGCCGGCTGGAAGCACGGCGGGCGGTGCGGCCGGACAACGGCTTGATCCCGATGATGCTCGCCTCGATTCGCTACGACTCCGGCGATCCGGACCGGGCCCTGATCGAGATGGCCGAGGGGATTCGCCTGCTCGAAGCCTCGGGGGCGACCCAGGACGAGGTCGAAGCCCGGCTGCGCATGCGTTATCTGCTGGCGACCCGCGGGGACATGGCCGCCGCCGACGCCGAACTGGAGCGGGCAGCGGCCGCTGCCGAGACCCTGGATAACGAGCGGGTCAAGGTGGCGATCCTGATCATCCAGGCCGAGCGCGCACGAGAGCGCGGGGACGACGGGCTGGCGCTCTCGCTGTTGCTCCAGCTCGAACAACGTCTGGGACCCGACGGTTCCCCCAACCAGCGGGCCATCACCTACGCCCGCATCGGCGGCATCTACCTGACGCTGAACCGCTACGAACCGGCGATCCGCTACTTCGAACGGGAGATCGCCCTGCGGCAGGAGATGGGAGATCGCTATGCCGAAGCGATCTCGATGGACAACTACCTGCGCTGCCTGTTCTACCTCGGCCGCACCCCGGCCGCCGAGCTTCGCCCGTTGATCGAGCGCAGCCTGGCGACCTCGAGGGAACTGGGGAACGGCGCCATCGAGGCCGCGATGCTGCGCATGCTGTCCGAGCTGGAGCGCGATCCCGAGGTGCGCATCGATCTGCTGACCCGTTCATCGGAACTCGCCCGCCGCTTGCGTTTGAACGGCGAGCTGTCGCTGTCGCTGACGCTGCTTGCCGACGCCACGTTGTCGACCGATCCGCAACAGGCGTTCGAACACGTCGAGAACGCGACCCGGTTGGCCAAGACCCGGGGCTACTCGCCGCGCTGGGCTCATGCGTTGGCGATCAAGGCGCACATGCGGCGCCGGGTCGGTCCCCGGGAGGAGGCGCTGACCGACTCCTTCGCCGCACTCGACGCCGTCGAGATGCTGCGCACCCTGCAGTCCGACGACGAGGTGCGCACGACCCACTTCGAACGCTGGTCCGGCGTCTACTACTCGGCCGCCGCCTACATCCTGGGAGACGCCGCTTCGCCTCCCGGCGACGACGCACTGGAAGCCGCCCACCGGGTGATCGAACGGATGCGCTCCCGCCGGCTGCTGGACCACCTGGACCGCACCCGCAGTGCGACGGTCTCGGGCGCGGCCCCGGAACTCGAGGCCCGCCGCAAGCTGGCCCTCAGTCAGATCGCGCTGATCCAGCGAGACCTGCTGGATCCGGAACTGGACAACGAAGCGCGTGAACGGCTGCTCGACGACCTGTCCCTCCGGGAGCTCGACGAACGAGAAGCCCGGGCGCTGCTGGTGCGGGAGGATCCGCGATTCGCCCGGCTGGAGCAGCCCGAGGTTCCGAGCCTGGAGCAATTGCGCCGGAGCCTCGCTCCCGGCCAGGCGGTGCTGTCCTACCAGCTGTACCTGCCCGGCACGTCGTTGCTGTTGGTGCACACCGCCGAGCGCAGCCGGGTCTACCCGATGCCGACACGGGACGAGGTTGAAGCCGCGGTACGGCTCTACATCGGGGCGCTCGAACGGCGGGACGAACTCGAGGGCGAGTTGGCGGCCCAGCTCCACCGCATGCTGCTCGCCGAGGCCCTGGAGGACCTACCCGCCGAGGTCACCCGGCTCTCGATCGTTCCCGACGGACCGCTGCAGCGGCTGCCCTTCCATGCCCTGCGCGAAGCGCAGGGCAGCGATCCGTTGGCCCGGCGCTACTCGATCGGAGTCGTGCCGTCGATCTCGACCTGGATGCGGCTGCGCAACACGCCCACCGAGGCGGGGAACGCCGTGCTGGCCCTGGCCGACCCGGAGCTGCCCGTCGAGGAGAGCGAGACGTCGTCGCTGCGGGCGTGGAGCCTGGATCAGGTCGGTGGGCTCGGCGCCCTGCCCCACGCCCGGCGGGAAGCGGCCGCGGCGGTGCGCCGGCTGGGATCGGGATCGGAGCTCCATACCGGCGCCGCGGCCAGCGAGCACCTGATCAAGACCGAGGACCTGACCGGGTTCCGCATGCTCCACTTCGCTGCCCACGCGCTGCTCGACGATGCCCACCCCGAGCGCGCGTCGCTGCTGTTGACTCCCGGAGCTCCCGGCGAGGACGGCCTGCTCCAGGTGCGGGAGATCGTCGAGCTCAATCTCCAAGGCCAGGTCGTGGTGCTCGCGGCCTGCAAGAGCGCCGCCGGTCGCGAGGTCATGGGCGAAGGGGTCGTCGGGCTGTCCCACGCCTTCTTTCAGGCAGGTGCCCGGGCGGTGATCGGCGGTTTGTGGCCGTTGAGGGATGACGAGACCGAACGGTTGATCGACCGAATGTATGCCGAACTGGCCCGGGGCGCCTCGGTGGTCGAGGCCCTGGGCGCGGCCCGGCGGCGAGCGCTGCAAGATGGCGAACCGGCGGCCGCCTGGTCCGGTGTGGTGGTGATCGGCGACGGAGACTACGTGCCGTTGCCGGGAGGCTCCACGGCGGGCAAGGCCCGGCGCGTCATCGGCGCCGGACTCCTGCTGTTGGTGGCGCTGGGGCTGTTCCTGCTCTCCCGGCGCCGGGGCGCTCAGCGATTCGCGGCGGTGGCGTCGAACAACCCGCTGAACTCTCCGTAGCCTTCGGCCTCCAGCGACTCCCGCGGAACGAAGCGCAGCGAGGCGCTGTTGATGCAATAGCGCAGCCCGGTCGGGCGCGGCCCGTCGTTGAACACGTGACCCAGATGGCTGTCGCCATGCTTGCTGCGCACCTCGGTGCGCACCATGAAGTGGGAGCGATCCTCGAGTTCGACGACATTCTCGGCGATCAGCGGCCGGGTAAAGCTGGGCCAGCCGGTGCCGCTCTTGAACTTGTCGGTGGAACTGAACAGCGGTTCGCCGCTCACGATGTCGACGTAGATCCCCGCCTGCTTGTTGTCCCAGTACTCTCCGGTGAAGGCGCGCTCGGTGCCGTCCTTCTGGGTGACCCGGTACTGCAGATCGCTCAGGCGTTGCTTCAGCGTCTCGTCGGCGGGTTTGACGAAGGCGCGCCAATCGCCGCCGCCCGTTGCGCCGCCCGTTGCGCCGCCCGTCGGGGCGCCCGCGACCTTTTCCACATCCGGCTTGCGCGTCGGCAGCGGCTCATCGCCCCAGACGTTGGCCAGGAAGCCCTCGCGTCCGGAACCGACCCGGTAGCGCATGTAGTGCCGGGCGTTCTTCTTGTAGTAGTCC
>CAZBZH010000558.1:0-1543 GCA_964496265.1 uncultured Acidobacteriota bacterium
CGCCTTGAGGAACTTCCGCCGCGCCGGCACGTTGAAGAACAGGCGCTCGACCCGCACGGTGGTTCCCCGCGGGCGTCCGACCTCGGTGGTCTCGACGATGTCCCCTCCCTCGACCCGGATCTCGGTGCCGGCCCCATCCTCGGTGGCGGTGCTCAGGGTGAAGCAGGACACCGCGGCGATGCTGGGCAGCGCCTCACCGCGAAAACCCAGGGTGCGAATGGCGTCGAGATCCTCGGGGGTGCGGAGTTTGCTGGTGGCGTGGCGCTCCAGGGCGAGACGGGCGTCATCCGCCTCCATACCGCAACCGTCATCGTCGATACGGATCGATCGCTTTCCACCGCTCTGCACGACGATGTCGATGAAGCGGGCGCCGGAGTCGAGGCTGTTCTCGACCAACTCCTTGAGCACCGAGGCGGGTCGTTCGACCACCTCTCCAGCGGCGATCCGGTTGATCAGATGATCGTCAAGGCGCTTGATTCGACCCAATGGTTGGAACTCCGAGGGTGTGGGCGAGGCCGCCCCGGGAAGGCCGCGATTCTAGCATCGGATCGGATGCAGCAGATCGAGGGCGCCATCGCGCCATTTTTGCGCGGGCGTGCCGCATCGGGATGTCAGACCGGCATCCATCGAGGCCGGAACGACTCAAGTCGGTAAACCCTATGGAATCAGTAGGGTACAACGGTGTCCGCCTCAGTGGACGTCGAGGGGCCAAAAACAGGTGAAAAACGGGAAATGCTGCACAAAATCCGCGCCCAACCGGCTGGAGCGCCCGCTTCGGAATTCCCGGCACGGGAGTTGCGTTCTACAGGGCGCGAGGGGAACTGGAGGTTCGATGCTCATTCCGCTGTTGATGAAAGAGCGTTCGATCGATGAGTTCGTGGACCACGACGAAGGGTGTCGCCTCTCGGCGCTGCTCGCAGACAAGTCCACGGCGAGTCAGGAGGAACGCATCTACGGCCAGGAGGTGCGCAGCCTGGTGCGTGAGGCGCTGGTCTCCCTCGATGAGCGCGAGCGCCACATCATCCGCAACCGTTTCGGCCTTCTGGGCGGCAAGGAGCTGACCCTCGAGGAGATCGGCAAGAGCCTCGGCTTGAGCCGCGAGCGGGTGCGCCAACTGGAGCGAGACGCCAAACGCAAGCTGCGGGAAATTCTCCAGCAGTACCAGGGCCAGGTCCGCTTCTCCCTCGTCTAGCACGCAAACACCTGATCCTTAGATTCCTTTTTCCTCCCCTGGAGCCCGCTTTCGTCGAATCCCCCCTCGGCGGCTGCGGGCTCTCCTTTTTTCGGCGTCGGGACTCTTTGGCGTCGGGACACGTTGGCGTCCGAACTAGAAAGCCGAGCCGATGGCGATGAAGAGCTCCCCGCGGGATTCGTCCCCGACCCGGTCCAGCTTGCTGCCGTATTCGAGTCGGAGCGGGCCGATCGGTGTCTCGAGGCGCACACCCAGGCCCAGCACATGCCGCAGGTCGAAGGGGTCGATATCCCCCGCCCTGTTGAACACGTTGCCGGCGTCGTAGAACAGCACTCCCTTGAGGCGGCCCCA
>CAZBZH010000558.1:1643-3442 GCA_964496265.1 uncultured Acidobacteriota bacterium
GTGTAGGTGTTCTGGAAGAAGCCCTTGAGGAACTCCTGCTCGGAACCGAAGGGCTCGGCGAACAGCTGCACCTCCATGGTGGCGTACTGGCCCCGGGTCGGCAGGAACGGGTCGTCCCGGCTGTCGAGTAGCAAGCCGTAGCTCAGGTCGCCGAGCACGACGTCTTCGAGCTTCTCTTCCTGCACCCGTAGCGGGTCTTCCACATCGCGAAGGTCGACCCGCTGGAAGGCGTAGCGGCCGAAGGCGTTCCAGCGCGGCGACAGCCGGTGGTCGATGCGCACGCCGACCGAGCGCCGCTTGACGGTGAAGTCGTTCTCCTCGGTATCCGATTGGCCGAGACTGACGACGGTGGGGAGATCGAAGCCGAACAAGCGGGGTTCCCCGAAGGTGAACTGTCCGCGGCGCTGCAGGTCGCTGACGCTGGCCTGAAAACCGGCGGTGCGATCCCAGCCGCCGATGTTGTCATGACTGAGCGCCAGGTTTCCCCGCAGACCCGCTTCGCTGTCGAAGCCGGCGCCGACGGTCAGGCTGAGCGGCTGCGCCTCCTCGATGTCGACGATCACCCGCTGCAGGCCTGGCTCGCCCCCTTCAACCGGTTCGTATCCCACGTCGACACTGCGGAAGATCCCGAGGCGGTAGAGCCGATGCTGGTTGCGCAGCAGGCCGTCCCTGGAGATCAGATCCCCCTCCTCGAGCTGGAGCTCGCCCTTGATGATCCGGTCCTTGGTCAGGTCGTTGCCCCGCAGGGCGACCTCCTGGATACGCAGCTGCTGCCCCGGACGAATGGTGAACCGGATGCGGGTCTCCGCCTCGCCCAGTTCGACCCGGCCGCGAGCCCGGGCCGCCGGGTAGCCTCGACGGTCGAGGGCGCTGCGCAGGCGGCTCTCGGCCTCGAGCAGCTCCGGCGGTGAGTAGACCTGGCCGGTGGCCAGGCCGGACCATTCCAGCAACTCCGCCCGGCTGTAGGGCAGCTCCCCTTCCGGGTTCTCGAACTCGAGGGCGCGGATATGGAATCGGGGTCCCTCCTGGATGCGGATGGTTACGTCGGCCCGGTCGGCTTCCGCCGAGAGCCTGACCCGCGGCTGGTCGATCAGCACCTCGAGGAACCCTTCGTTGCGGTATAGGGTGCGCAGCGCGGCCAGGTCCTCACGCAACACGCGAGGCAGGATCGCCGACCGCTGGAGAAGCGTGCGGCGTCCTGTGAGGAACTGGCGGCGCAGCCGTTCTTCGTCGAGGGCCTCGGCGCCTTCGAACTGGACCGAGCGGATGCGTACGATCTTGCCGGTGTCGATGGCGAACTCGACCCGGTGCAGGCCGTCGTCCATGGTTTCGTCCACCGATACATCGACGGTGTAGTAACCCCGCTCCTGGAAGTAATCGCGGATGATCTCCGCCGCGTCGTCGAGCAGGTCCTCACCGATGATCGATTCGACCCAGTGGTCCTCGAGCAGTTCGCGGATCCGTTTCTGGTGCTTGCGGTCGATGCCCGCCAGTACGACCTCGGTCGCCCGTCCGGGTACGACCCGGTAGATCACGGTCGGCCGGTCGTCGGGACCCTCGATGCGCCAGCCGACCTGCGCCTCGATGCGGGCCTGTCCGGCGTAGTAGCGGCGGATGGCCTCGGCACCCTCGATCACCGCGGAACGGCGGTAGGGGCTGCCCCGGGCGATGGACAGTTCCTTGCGCAGGGCCGCGGTCGCCTCGTCGCCGATTCCCTCGAAGCGTACCGAGCCGACCTGCACGGCTTCCTCGCCGTCGGGATCGGCCCCGGGTGTGTCGCTCCCCTTCTTGGTTCGTTC
>CAZBZH010000559.1:0-3434 GCA_964496265.1 uncultured Acidobacteriota bacterium
GTGATCGGCGGCTACGTCGGGGCGTTGCTGCTCGGTGCCGCGTACCTGGCGGTGTTTTTTTTTGTTTCGGCGACCACCGAGAATCAGATCCTGGCCTTCATCCTGGCGATGGTGGTCTGTTTCGTGCTGTACGGGATCGGCGTCGACGCGTTCACCAACCTGCTGCCCGATCGCACGGCGGCGCTGTTCCGCTCCCTCGGGACCGGAAGCCGCTTCGAGAGCATCGCCCGCGGCGTAATCGACCTACGCGATCTGGCCTACTACGCTTCGATCAGCGGCTTCTTCCTGGCGGCGAGCGTGGTCACCCTCAAGATCCGGCGCTGGGCCTAGGAGCATGAAGATGGGACGCATTTCTTCGCTGCTTCTGACGTTACTCCTGGCCGGCCTCAACCTGGTCGCCGTCAACCTGTTGCTCGACGGCTTCAGCGGCGCCCGGGTCGACCTGACCGAGGAACGGCTCTACTCGATCTCGCCGGCGACCAAGCGCATCCTGCGCAGCCTGGAAGACGACGTCACGATCTACGGCTACTTCTCCCAGCGCACCCACCCGAAGCTGGCGCCCCTGGTGCCCCAGGTGGAGGACCTGCTCGAGGAGTATGCGGCGCTCTCCCGCGGCCGGGTCCATGTGGAGATCATCGACCCCGGCGAGGACGACTCCGCCGCCGAGGAGGCCCGGGAGCGCTTCGGCGTGGAGATGATGCCCTTCCGCATGGCCTCCAAGTACGAGGCGGGAGTGGTCAACGCCTACTTCTCGGTGGTGTTGCGTTACGGCGATCAGTACGAGCGCTACGGCTTCCGCGATCTGATCCGGGTCGAGCCGCTCCCTGACGGAGAGTTCGACGTACGGCTGCGCAACCTGGAATACGACCTGACCCGGGCGCTGAAGAAGGTGGTCTACAGCTTCCGCGGTTCCGAGGAACTGTTCGAGCGGGTCGAGTCGCCGATGCGCCTGACGCTGCTGGCCTCCGAGGGGCTGCCCGAGATCTTCCAGGAGATTCCCCAGGCGGTGCGTACCGCGGCGGCGGAGTTGCAGGAGAAGGGTGGGGACAAGTTCCTCTTCCGTGAGCTCGATCCCTCGACCGACGACGCCCTGGCCGACGAGATGTACCGCAAGTACCAGGCGGCGCCGATGAGCGTCGGCTTCTTCGGCGACAGTTCGTTCTATCTCTACGGCTTCCTCGAGACCGAGGACCGGGTCGAACAGCTCTACCTGGCCGATGAGGGGATCAGCGCCGCCACCGTGCGCGAGGCCATCGAGGACGCGTTGCGCCGGCAGGCGCCGGGCTTCCTCAAAACCGTCGGCCTGGTCGTGCCCGAGCCGGAGCTCCCCGAGGAGTTGATGCGCCAGCTGCAGATGCAGGGGCAGCGCATTCCCCAGCCGCCGCCGGAGTTCGAGCAGGTGCGGCGGCTGCTCGAACTCGACTATCAGGTGACCGCCGTCGATCTGGCGGCGGCATCGGGCGTGCCCACCGAGGTGGATACCCTGGTGGTGCTGCGCCCGGAGAACTTGCCCGAGCGAGGCCTCTACCACCTGGATCAGTACTTGATGCGGGGCGGCCGGGTGATTCTCTGCGGCGGGGCGTTCTCGGCGAAGCTCGACGCACAGGGGCTGCGGGTCGACGCCGTCGAGAGCGGTCTCGACGATTGGCTGTCTCATCTCGGGGTGACCATCGAGAAGACCCTGGTGCTGGATGACCGCAACCAGTCGATGTTGATTCCCCAGACCCAGATGACGGCGCTGGGGCCGATGCGCACCTTTGCGCTCGAGCCCTACCCGTACCTCGTGGCGGTCCAGGAAGAGGGGCTGGTCAACGACCAGCTGGCCCGGGCCGTCGGCGCGGTCGGGCTCTACTGGTCCAGCCCGATCTCGCTCGACGAGGAGCGGCTCGCGGCCCAGGAACTGAACACCATGGAGCTGCTGCGTTCGTCGGAGCGGTCGTGGGTCGATGACGACACGGCGTCGATCTCCTTCGTCGACTACGAGGTGCCCGCCGAGGGGACCGAGCCGCAGTTGCTGGCGGTCGCGCTCACCGGTCGTTTCGAGAGCTACTTCAAGGAGCGGGAGGTGCCCGCCGGGGACACCCCGCCGACGGCGGACGGAGAGGCGCCGCCGTCGACCGACGTGGCGCTGGCCCGTTCCCCGGAAACCCGCCTGGTGGTCGTCTCCGATGCGGATTTTCTCAGCGACTTCGTGGCGACCACCATCGGCACCACCGAGGGCGGGTTCTTCGAGGAGAACCTGATCTTCATGCAGAACCTGATCGACTGGACCAACCTGGACAACGACATGATCGGGATCCGCTCGCGGGGCGCGGCGCTACGACGCTTGGCGCCGCGTGAATCCGGCAAGGGCGTGATCGAGGCGCTGAACTACGCGGTGCCCGCGCTGCTGTTGATGGGCCTGGCAACCCTGCGTTGGTCCCGGCGGCGCAACGTGCGGCCGGTGGTGGACCCGCGGCCGCTGGGTACGATTCAGTCCTCGGGGAGGGTGGAGCCATGACGCGCAATCAGACGATCCTCGCCGCTCTCCTGGCCGTGCAGATCCTGGCGTTGGTCCTGACCTGGGGCCGTGGCGGCGGAGCCGGCGGGGCCGAGGCCTCGGCGCTGTTCCCCGAACTGGAAGGCGGAGAGCCGGTGAAGATCGAGATCGTCGACCCCGGCGGCGAAGGTGCCGACGCGGAGCGGCTGGTGCTCGAGCGGGACGACGCCGGTTGGACGCTGCCGGCGAAGGAAGGCTTCCCCGTCGACGACGAGCGGGTCGGCGATCTGGTCGAGAGCCTGGAGACCATCCAGGTGCGGGTGCCGGTGGTGCGCCAGAGCCGTCACCACGAGAGCTTCGAGGTCGCCGAGAGCAAGCACCAGGGCAAGCTGCGTCTCTGGGTCGGCGAGGCTGCGGGCGATCCCGACGCCGAGCTCCTGATCGGTAGCTCGCCGAACTACCGCCGAACCAACGTGCGGCGGACGGACGGCGACGCGGTCTACGAGGTGCGGGGTCTGGGGTCTTACGACCTGCGCACCGATCCCGGCGCCTGGATCGACAAGAGCTTCGTGACCGTGCCCTACGAGCAGATCCGGCAGGTGACCCTGGAGAACGCCGCGGGCCGCACGTCGCTCCGGCTGGAAGAGGGCAACTGGATCGTGGAGGGGGCGGCGGCGGACGAGCCGTTCGACTCTTCGAAGCTCGAATCCTGGGTCCGCTCCGCTTCGTCGCTGTGGTTCGACCAGCCGGTGGGCTCCGCCGACCCGGCGGCTCACGGCTTCGAGCGACCCCGGGCCACCCTGACCCTGAGCTACGCCGCCAGTGAGTCGGATTCGGAGGCGGCGTCCGGACCGCTCGAGACGGTGCGCTTGATCGTCGGCAGCGCCGTGCCGGGGGACGAGAGCAGCGCCTACGCGACCCGTGAGGGCTACGGCTTCACGGTGACCCTCGGCTC
>CAZBZH010000560.1:0-3430 GCA_964496265.1 uncultured Acidobacteriota bacterium
GGGCCAGCAGGGAAATCACCAGGAGCGCGAGCGCCGACGGAAACCGTCCGCTTCGGCTTGTGCCCGGTCCCGCCCATCCCGTTCGCGAGTTCGTTCCGGGTCCTTCATGCCTCTTCATTGCGTGCCCTTTCCCTTGGGGGATCCACCGACCGGTTCGGTCGGAAGCGTACGGGACTCCATCAATCGATAGGCCGGCATCAGGCCGATGGTCTCATCCCAGTAAGGGGTGCGCTGATGCCACCAGAGCAGGCGCGCCCGGGGATTGGCGGCGAAGGCCTCGTCTTCCAGCGCAGCCTCCCACTCCTGGCGGATCTTGGGATCCTTCAAGAGTTCGGGGAGCATCGGGTCCAGCTTGCCCGGACCGATCCACTCCTTGCGCTCGAACACCGCCGAGAGCAGGCCCCATCGAAGGAGCGAGTCCGGCGCCTCCGGTTCCAGCAGTTGCGCAGCCACCTCGAAGTCCGGCTGATCCGCCGGAACCCACAGGGTGCGCGGCGGCAGCGTGCGGGTCTCGCTGCGGGTTTCCACCGTGACGTTGTTGACCCGGTGCAGCCCCTGGTAGGGGAAGCCGGCGAACTCCGGATCCTTCATCCGCCGCGTCTCGACCGGCAGGGTCATTTCCCGGGTCAGCCGCTCGACCCGGAGGCCGTGGGCCAGCAACGTCTCCTCAATCACCGGCCAGCCCGGGGGGATCAGGTAGCCCCGCGGACGGGTGACCACCGCGTCCGGCTCGACCCGGTGGTGCCAGGGCACCTCGGTCTCCCGCAGCTTGCCCCGCTGATAGCGCAGCACCGGCACGCCGAGAGAAGGGGAGTCCTCGATCTTCCAGTCGTAGACCGGCCAGAGGATCCGGTCCTGCTCGGCGGTCTCCTTGAAGCTGAGGTTGATCGTCGAGGGCGCGGCGCCGGCGCTGCCGTGGCTCACCGTCTCGGCCTCGGCCGCCGCGACGGCGGCGACCAGTTCGTCGCCGCGAGCCGCCAGATCTTCCAGCGTCTCGAGCATGTAGGCGTGGTTGGCGCGGACCCGCTGCTCGTAGGTCTTGTAGACATGGTTCTCGACGGTGATCGCCGGGCGATGCCGCAACGCGAAGTAGCCTGACGAGAAACGCGCCTCGCCCGCCGCTGTGCGGAAACCCTTGGAGGGATCGTTGCGGTCAATCACGCTGATGTAGGGCCCGGTGCGATGCCCCCGCTCCTCGGTGCCGGCCAGCACCCGCTCCAGGTGGCCGTCGAGCCAGGCGCTGACGCCGGTGGCGAGCTGCGGCGCCTCGGTGCGGATGTAGGTCAGCACCCACTCGTGGTCCGAGCCGTTGGTCACGTGGTTATCGATCACCATGTGCGGCTTCCAGCGGTTGTAGAGCTGGATCAGCGCCCGGGCCTCGGGGGTGCGCAGTTTGGTGTGGTCCCGGTTGAGGTCGTTGCCCTTGGTCGTGGTGCGGAAGCCCATCTCCTCGGGGCCGTTCTGGTTGGGGCGGTTGTAGCGGGAGCGCCGCTCGTGGCCGTCGACGTTATAGATCGGCACCAGCAGCAGGGTGACCTTGTCCAGCAGGGCGTCGTGCTTGCCCAGCGCGATGTCCCGCAGCAGCATCAGCGACGCATCCTTGCCGTCGATCTCTCCGGCATGGATCCCGTTGAACACCAGCAGGATCGGCTTGCCGCTGCGCCGGGCCCGGTCCGGAGTCGAGGCGTCGCGGGTCGAGGCGATCACCAGCGGCATCGCCCGGCCCTGGGCCGAACGGCCGAAACCGTCCAGACGCAGGGTGTAGCGATTGTTCCAGCCGGGGCGCGGCGGCTCGGCGATCGGCGCCATCAGCCGCCGCACGAACTCGATCGTCTCGGCATAGTCCGGCGTCTGCTTGAAGCCGCTGGTCTCGGCGAGAGTGAGGAACTCGCGGGGGACGTCGTCATCGGCACACAGTGCGCCGGTCGGCCAGATCATCGTCAGTACGAAGAGTGTGGCTGCCCACCGAAGGAAAGGGTGTCTCTGGATCATCCGCGCATTGTATGCTGCGGCCCAAGGTCGTCCAACTGCAGCCCTTGAAGATCTGAAAACAGTTGGCGGGCCACAATCAACTTGCGGACGCCGTCGAGGGACTCGATCGTTTCAAGAGACACTTCCACGGCGGGCTGCTCGACGTGAGGTTCGGCGACTTCGGCAGTGAGTCGGCGCACGGTGCCTTTCACGCGCTCCACTTCCCGGTCCCGGGGCGTCTTTACGTAACCAGCGAGCAGGAGTCCAGTTTTGAGGCGTTCGGCACGAAGATACGGTCGGCCTCGGTCAGCCCGAGATTCTCAGGAGTCCGTGAGAGCAACTCGGCGCCTAGAACGGGGCGTAGCTGCATGGCGACCCATTCTGGCGAGGTTCACCACGGCTGTTTTCACCCAGTCCGCTCTCTCCGTTCGGGCCGATTCCGCTCAGAAGGTAGAAGAAGGCTTCCGTGGGTGCAGGGTCCTCTGGATCGAGCCAGGTGGGGTCCGGCAGCGAACAGGCCTGCCATGCAGAAGAATTCGAACCGATGGGTTGCGTGTAGTTCTCGCTGATGCGTAGCTCAGCAAGCGAGCCCCGATAGACATTCCATTCGTTGTACGCTGATTCTCGATCCCAGAAGAGTCGGTTCTTGCCTGAGAAGGATAGATGCAGAACTCGGTCATTGATATCGCAGGCGTTCCCTTCGCCGTCTTCATCAAGGTCTGACTGGCTATTGTTGGCGCGATCAGGGCAGTTGTCGCAAAGATCGCCCACCAAGTCGCCATCCGCGTCTTTCTGGCTCGGATTGAAAGTATCCAGGCAGAGATCGCAGACGTCGCCGACCGAATCTGAGTCGAAGTCGAACTGGTCCGAATTAGGTCGGTGGGGGCAGTTGTCGCGGAGATTGGGCACCGCGTCATGATCCACGTCTGTGGGGCTGATCAGCCACAGCCTTGGGTGATCGGACTCACCGGCAAAGTCCTCAATAGCCAGGATTTCGTCGACTCCGTCTTTGTTGAGGTCGCCCAGCGCCGCAAGCTCCAGACGGTCGTTCGAGTCCGCACCCAAGATTTCTACTTCGTGATCACCCGCGAAGAACCGGACCACATGTGGTAGCTGGGTCTTTCCTAGAATCACCCGGATCGCGCCGTTGCGCGTTCGCTCGCCGTCAGGTAGGCCTGCCCACGATGCATCGGTCACAATGTCCTGAGTCTGGTCGCCATCGATGTCCGCAACCGCAAGGCGAACGCCGGTAAGCTCACTGGCCCGAGATCCGTAGGCCGTTGTCCTGCTATCTGTCGAGAGGTCGCTGGAGAACGGAATCTCTACTCCCAGATCAAGTCGGCGAAGTTCGCCGGCGAACAATGTCTGGTTTGTCTCGCCGGCCGCTAGAGCAGCGCCGAGCCAGAGCTCGTTTTCTCCGTCGTTGTTTGTGTCTGCAGCGGCCAAGCTTCGCGCTCTT
>CAZBZH010000561.1:0-3425 GCA_964496265.1 uncultured Acidobacteriota bacterium
CGATTCCGACGGCGTCGAGCTGCTGCTCGAGGTCAATGCCCATCCGGCAATCAAACCGTTTCAGGACGCGCTGGTCCGCGACGGCATCCCCTGGACGATGTTCGGCGTCGACGATATCGAGGCCGAACACAAACGTCTGACCGAACTGGGCGTCGCCTTCACCCAACCGCCGATGAAGTACGGCGAGGTCATCACCGCGGTGTTCGACGACACCTGCGGAAACCTGATTCAGATCGTGCAGGACTATCCGTCATGAAACCTGAGCCGACCGTCGATTCGAACCGAGACGTGACCAAGCCCAACCGCAGGGAGTTCCTCCGTATCGGATCGGCATCCCTTGCGCTTCCGCTGCTGGCCGGCCTGCCGCTCGGCTGCGCGCCGAGCGAGGACGGAAATTCTTCCGAGAACGACACCGCCGACAAAGGCGGAGCCACCGAAAGCAAGATCTCGTCGCACACTGGAGCCGACATGAAAGTTCAATACCTGGAAATCGTGAGTCCCGACGCCGAGGCCATCTGCGCCTCCTACCAACAGATGCTCGGCCTGGAGTTCGGCGAACCCAATGCAGGGTTCGGCAACGCCCGCATCGCCGATCTGCCGACCGGCGGCATGCTCGGCGTCCGCGCTCCGCTCCGTGAAGACGAGGGTCCGGTAGTTCGCCCCTACTACCTGGTGGAAGACATCGACGCGTCGGTGGCCAAGGCGGCGGAAGCGGGCGCCGAGATCGCGATGCCGCCGATGGAGATGCCCGGCCACGGCAAATTCGCCGTCTTCATCCACGGCGGAATCGAACAGGGCTTCTGGCAGCTGTAGCAGCGGCTTGCCGCTAACCGTCGAGTTTCTCCACCAGCAGTTCCAGCAGCTCCTCGCCCCGGCCGCGGAAGTCGCGGAAGGCGTACTCGGAGCGGAACCACTCGGAGATCGGGTCGGCCTGCCCCTGTCCCACCTTCTTGACCAGGTCGGGGTTCTTGCCGGTGAGCTCGACGACCCGGCCCAGCACGCCGGAGGCGGCCGGATCCGACGCGGGGTAGGTTTCCCGCAGGAAGTGGATGATCGCCCAGCAGAGGACCGGGTCCAGGTCGGCGGCGATCAGACCGGCGTCGTAGGTCGAGATGGCGCCGGTCTCGAGACCGTTGAGTAGCCGCAGTGCGGCGCGAAGGTCGGTGGAATCCATGGGCCGATGGTAGCGCAGCCCTCGGGATCCCGCTCTCACCGCGATTCGGGCCTAGAGCACGCCCACCTTGCGTAGCGCCGCCTCGCCACGGCGGGCCCGGTCCCCCATCCCGACGCCGGGCCCGGGCAGGTAACCCTCGGCCGCGTCCGCGATTGCCCCGTGCCAGCGAGGATGCACGTGCCGTGTCTCCTCGATCAGCGCGCAGATCACCTTGAACTGGTGGTACTCCACGCTCCGGGTCGCCGCCTGGCGGTCCCAGCGGGCCAGCCGCGACGCCACGTCCACGTCCGGCCCGGCGTCGGCGAGAATGTCGATCTCGCCGCCGATGGCGTCCCGGTCCAACAGCATGCCGCGGAAGTCGGCGAGCCAGCCCGCCGCCTGGAGGGTCAGCAGGTTGCGCACGGCCGGGGTGGCGCGTCGTGCGGCGTAGGCCATCGACCACATCTCGGTGACGGCGTGAGCGGCGCGAATCGCCTCGCCGCTGCGCGGATCCTGGGACTTGCGACGACGGAACTGCTCGGCCGCGACCAGCTGCACCGCGTCCCAGACCGCCCGGGGATGCACGCCGTCGTTGAGCGCCCCTGCCACCGCCGTCTGCGCTTCTCGGTGACTCCCCTTCCGGATCGCTCGCACCAGCGGAACGCTGGCCTCGGGGGACGCGTTCAGCGGCTTGCCCTCGGCCGGACGGCGCAAGGTGGTGACCACTTCACGAGCGCTGCCGAAAGAAGCGTCCAGCGGCTTGCCGACCCGGCCGAAGGCCATCAGGCCGTGGAGCAGCGAACGCAGGGTCGGCTCGGCATAGCGCCAGTCGAGCCGGCGCAGCACCGCCTCGGTCATCGCCCCGTAGACGATCTTGTGGCCGAGACTCGCCATGCAGCGGGCGGTCCAGGGCCAGAGCAGGTTGTAGATCGACTCCCGGTCACGGTGAGGCAGGAGCTGCACGATGGCCCGGTCGACCTTGTCGCCGTCCCAGTCCTCGAGCCCCCGGATCAGATCCGCCTCCGCCTTCGCCGCCGGGGTCGCCGGCACCTTCGGCGCGGGGGGCAACGTCCAACCGTCATCCTGATGCTGGGACTCCTTGAACGTCGCCACCATCCAGAGCGCGACCAGCAGGCCCTCCTTGCGCGGCAGGCGTTCGGCCATGCGAAAGCCGGACTCGACGGTCATCAACACGTGGAGGTGGTTGCCCACCGGCTGGGGACGAATGTCGTGCACCCCGGCGAGGAAGGTCGCTCCCAGCAGCTCCGCCGCGCCGGCGCCGCGAGAGACGGCATCCGCCGCGACGCCGAGCACCGCTCCGCTGGAAGCTTCGCGCAACCGCAGCGCCAGAGCGTCGAGGCGGTCGGCGCGAATCGTGGGCTTCCCGGCCAGGACGTAGGGGGACGCGACCACGCCGGCAGAGCCGGCTCCCAGCAGTCGCAACAGATCGCGTCGGCGCATGGCAGCCTCCTAGGGAGAGCCTACTCCCACGCCGGGCCGCCCGTTGCAAAAAGATGTAACCGACTCAGCTGGCCTGACACTGCGGACAACGCTGCAGATTGCGACCGGCCGAGGTGATCGATTCGATGGCGCTGCCGCAGCTGTAGCAGGGCTCCCCGCCCCGGGTAAAGACGAAGTGGCGGTAACGCCTGCGGGGAAGCCCCTCCGCCTTGAGTCGCCGAACCAGCTTGTCGTCGGCGGTGACGCCCCGGGTGTCGTAGGCCCGGCGGCTGATCTTGAGTGCCGCCCGGGCCAGGCGCAGGCGGGCAGCCCCGTCGAGGTCTTTCGGCCGGCAGGAGGGGGCGAGACCGGCGACGAACAGGATCTCGCTGCGCAGGTAGTTGCCGATGCCGCAGAGGAACCCCTGGTCCAGCAGCAGCGCCCCCAGCGAGCGGCCGGCGAAACGCTTGTCCCGCATCCGCGCGGTGACGTCGGCCGGTTTGACCGCGGGATCGAGCACGTCGGGACCCAGCCGGGAGAGATAACGGTGCTCCCCGAGCTGGTCGTCCTGCAGAACCTCGATCTCGGACGCCGAGTAGAGCAGCGCATTGCCGGCCTTGCCGCGCAGCGCCAAGCGCAGCGTCCGACCGGTGTTGGGCGTCACGCCGGGCCGGGTCACGTACCACTTGCCGTAGAGCTGATTGTGGGAGTAGACGTTGAGCCCGTCGGGGAAACGCAGCAGCAGCGCCTTACCCCGGGTCTCGACCGAGTGCACTTCCCGCCCGGAGAGCACCGGTTCGAACAGTTCCAGTTCGGGGAAGCCGAACCAGAC
>CAZBZH010000562.1:0-3424 GCA_964496265.1 uncultured Acidobacteriota bacterium
CCCGGCGTCGGTGTAGCTGGCCGCGTAGGTGGCGTTGCCGAATCCGGCGGAGAGGTGGAACACGCCGGGGCCGGGATCGAAGTCGACGGTCTGACGGAAGGTGCCGGTCATGTAGACGTTGCCGGCGCTATCGATGGCGATGGCGCGGCCGTCGTCGGCCTGGGTGCCACCGATCTTGAAACCGGTCTGGGCCGAGACCGTGCCGGCGAGGAGCAGCGCCAGCAGGGCAACGAGCCCGAGACGCGACACCGGGCGCCGACCTTGGAGAGTACGCAGCGTGTGGACTTGCATGGCGGGCCATCCTCCTTGCCGGGAGTATACGGTCAACTCGCGGGGTAGGTTGGCGCAGCGCCGGTCCGCGACCGTCCGCAGCGGTTCAGGAGGGCTAGCGGCTCAGCTCCCGCATCAGCCAGGCTCGGGCCAGCTTCCAGTCTCCGTCGACGGTGCGCGGGGCGACCTCGAGCAACTCGGCGGTCTCGGGGACGGTCAATCCGAGGAAGTAGCGGTACTTCACCACCTCTGCGGGGCGGGCGTGCACGGCGGCCAGTCGATCCAGCGCCTCGTCGAGGGCGATCAGGTCGACCGACTGTTCGTCGGTGGCCATCCCCGGATCTAGGCTGACCCGTTCACCCCCCTCGATCCGCTTCTGCGCCGCCTTCTGCCGGGCCCGGTCGACGAGGATCTGACGCATGGCCCGGGCGGCGGCGCCGAAGAAGTGCCGGCGGTTCTCCCAGTCCGAGCGGCCACCGCAGAGCTTGAGATAGGCCTCGTTGACCAGGGCGGTGGTCTGCAGGGTGTGCCCCTTGCGTTCGCCGGCCATGCGCGCCCGGGCCATCACCCGCAACTCTTCGAAGACCAGCCGGAACAGCCGGTCGGTGGCTCCGTCGGCGCCGGAGCGAACCTGCTCCAGCACGGCGGTCATGGTCTGGGGGTCGCCCATGACCTGAACATACCGCGTCCCGCCGTACGGCGAAAGCCGTGTTCCGTGTGGGAGCCGAGGAGGTTCCGCCGGAATCCATGGTGCCGGTGAATTCCCCCTCGGCTCCAACCCTAGCCGCCTATCAGAGGATCAGCTCTCGGCTCTCGAGGGTCTGGACTTCCTTGACCTCGTCTTCCTCGATGCAGCAGCACTCCTCGGCACTGCTGCCGCTACCGCTACCACCGCGGCCTCCGCCGCTGCCGCCACCGTCGCCATCTCCATCGCCACCGTCGCCGTCGTCATCGAGGCACTCGGTGGTGACCCAGATCAGCTCCTCGGCGTGGAACCACTGGTTCCACAGCTTGAAGTACTGGCGGCCGTCGTTGTCCGGGGCCATTTCCGAGTCGGTGGAATTTCCGTTGTACGGATCGTGGAACTGGACGTTGTTGTGGCCGTTGTCGTTGGCCTCGGTGTTGACTCCGGTCGGCGTGACCATGTGGGCAGAGTCCCACTCGTCCGGGTCGTCGGGGTTATTCGTGTAGTGCACTCCGCCCATGCCGATGCCGCCGCCGAGGCTTCCTCCGACTTCGTCCATGGCATCGGCGATGCACTGTGGCCCGAAGTTGTGCGGGCGATACACGTTGGTCGTCACGTTGTCGTCGGTGGTCGTCTCCGGTTCATCGTCGGTCGCCGGGTCGGAGAGATAGTCCTTCACCCGCTTGATGTTGATCGTGTACTTGAAACAGGGGCAGGCGTTCCCCAGGAGCTCCTGAAGCTTGGCCACGCCCCCGTCGAAGTCGGTCACGTCCTTGAAGTGCTCGATGATGTCCTCCTTGGGCATCTTCTTGCAGCACTCATCCCCCTCGACCTGGATGTAGATATCCATGTCGTTGGCGATGTTGGAGAACGTTGCAGCCGCGCAACCCTTCTTCTGGCTGCCGCACTGTTCCGAGGTGATGCCCCCGGTCTCGTGGGTGTGGGAATACTCGGGCGGGTCGTCCTGGGCGGCCGCGCCGCCAACGCTGAGTGCCAGGGTGATCAGAAGCCAGCATGCGAGTCTCATGGGTCTCCTCCTTCTATGCGGGGCCGATGCGCCCCGCATGGAGGAGTCCGCGGGCCGGCGAATTGCCCCCACCGATTCGTCCGTCCGTCCGGTTTTCCCGAGGCGGTTGCGTGGTGCCGGGAGGCTTCACGCATGACTCCATGCGCGGATCGAGCAACGTCGATGGCCGGCGGGGAGAGATCGCGTCAAGGAGCCGTCGATGTACCTACAAAACCTAAAGCCGATCCTGATCCTGGTTCTCACGCTGGGCGCCATGAGCGCCGTGGCCGCCGGCGAGGCCCAGGGCAAGAAGGCCGGACGAGCGCCCGCGGCGACCGGTTGGTATCTGGCGGCCGGCCTCTCCAGCGTGGATATCGGCGGCGACATGAACGGCCGCGCGGCGGTTTCCGGCGGCGGATCCGCCGAGATCCTGCCCTCCTGGTCGGCCGCCGAGGGGCTGCAGCTGGCTCTGGGCTACCAGGTTCCCTACGGAGATCTGGAGCTGTCCCACGAGCGGGCCGATCTCGACGGCCAGTGGGAGGGGATCCCGACGGAAGGTGAGTTCGAGGCCTGGAACCTGGATACCCGCCTACGGTTCGCCACTCAGGGCCGGGTCAAGCCGTTCATGCTGCTCGGCCTGGATTTCAACACCATCACGGTGCGCAACGGATCGACCGACGGCCTTCGCCTGGCCGACGCCGAGTTTCGCTCCGGACTGGATTTTCGTCTGGGTGGCGGCGCCTACGTGCCCGTCGGCAGCCGTTTCGGCGTTAGCATTCAGGGGATCTACCGCTTCGGCGACATCAATCGGGTCGAGGGGATCGCCTCGGGCAACCTCGACGACGATCTGGACGGTGCCGGATTCACCTACACCGCCCAGCTGCGGATTCTCTTCGGTAAGCGGAAATAGCGTTGCGCGAGCCTGTGGCGCGCTGCGCATGAGTCGGTGAGAAGCGAAACCGGAGGTGCCCGATGTCTAAACTGAGCCGATCGATGAATCCCTGGCGGAACCTGCTGTTGATCGGAGCCCTGCTGCCGGCCATGGCCGCCGGCATGATGGGCGCCGTATCCGCGGAGCCCGCCGAGCCCTACGCCGTCCGTGTCGAAACGACCGGCGGGTCCTTCGAGATCGAGGTCTACCCCGAGTGGGCGCCGGCCTCGGCGGCCCGCTTCCGTGAGATGGTCGACGCCGGCTATCTCGTGGGCAGCCCTTTTCACTGGGTGCTCGAGGGCAGCCAGGCCGAGTTCGGCCTGAACCCTGACGCAGGGTTGACCCGGGAGTGGACCGAGCGGGAGCTGGATCAGGACCCTCCCTCCCGCCGGATCGAGAAGGGCTATCTGCACTTCATGATGGAACTGGAGGCGGGGCTCTTCCCCAAGCCCGACGGCGCGATCCGGCCGACCCGTATCGGGATCGAGCTGGGCAACGGCCCCTTCGCCAACGGCGCGGGGCTCGCGCCGTT
>CAZBZH010000563.1:0-3417 GCA_964496265.1 uncultured Acidobacteriota bacterium
GAACGGCAGCGGGTGGTGATCGCCCGTGCGCTGGCGCAACAGGCGTCGCTGCTGCTGCTCGACGAGCCGACGGCGTTTCTCGATCTGCGGCACCGGGTCGAAACCTACGAACTATTGCGGCGGCTGCATCGTGACGACGGACCGGCGATCCTGCTGGTCAGCCACGACCTGAACATGACCGCGCGCTACTGCTCCCGTTTGCTGCTTCTCGGTGAGGGCCGGCTGCTGGCCGACGGCGCTCCGGGCACGGTCCTGAACCGGGAGTTGATCCGCCAGGCCTACGGGGTAGACAACCAGGTGTTGCAGGATCCGCTCTACGGTCATCCCTACGTCGTGCCCCTGGGAGGCGACGAACAGGAACCGGTGTCATGAACCGGCCGAGCCCTTTCGGCGAAGTGTCGATCGAGACCTTCCTGCAGCGTTACTGGCAGCGGGAACCCCTGATGGTTCGCGGCGCGATCGCGGCCACGGAGCACACACCTCCCGGCCGAGACGCGTTGATCGCCGCCGCGATCGAAGGTGCGCCGGCGCGGCTGGTCGTGGTGCCGGGCCGCGAACAGGTCTGGTCGGTGCACCGCCAGCCCTTCCGCCGTGAGGACTTCGAGCGGCTGCCCGCGACGGGTTGGACCCTGCTGGTGCAGGAAACCGACCGGCTGTTCGACGGCTGCCGCCGGCTGCAGGAGCGCTTCCGCTTCATCCCCAACTGGCGGACCGACGACGTGATGACCAGCTATGCCGCGGACGGCGCCGGGGTCGGCCCTCACGTCGATCGTTACGACGTGGTGCTGTACCAGGCGGCCGGCCGCAGGCGCTGGCGCATTGAATCGGTCCGGCGGCAGAACCCGGCGCTGCGCAACGACACGGCTCTTCCGCTGCTCGAACAGTTCGCACCGGACCGGGAGTGGATCCTGGAGCCGGGGGACCTGCTCTACCTGCCGGCGGGGATTCCCCACGACGGTATCGCCCTCGGCGAATCGATCACCTGCTCCGTCGGCTTTCGCACGCCCGATCTCCGGGAACTGGTCTCCGGCTTCGTACGCGAGCTCTCGCCGGCCGATCTATCGCGCATCTCGGCAGCGTTGGGCAGCGGCCTCGAGGCCGGCTCGGACGCCGACTCAGGCACCGGCGAACAACGAACCCGCGGCGACTCGCGCCCTGGTGAGATCTCCGGTGAAGACCGGGCGGAACTCCGCGCAACCATGCGCCGGGTCTTCGCCGATGACGCGGCGCTCGACCGCTGGATCGCCCGCTTCGTGACCCAACCCCGGCGTGGGCTACGAGCTCCCGACCGGCGGGTGCGCCACGTCGACGAACTGCGTCGCCTGCTCGACGACGGGCAACGCTTGCAACGCAGCGCAACCGCCCATTTCAGCTGGTACGAGGATGACGCGGGCAACACCCAGCTGTTCGTCGGTGGAGAGCGCTACGAACTGGGAGCGACGGGACGCGCTACCGCCGAACTGCTGTGCGGCTCACGGCCTCTTGAGGGTGACCGCCTCGCACCGCTGCTGACCGATGCCCTGGGAACGTTCGTCCTGCTGGATCTGATCGCCCGGGGCTACCTGCGCGCCGTCGCTCCGAGCGGCGATTGAATCTGCGGGCGGCGCAGCGCCAGCCCGAACTCCAACACCAGCCGCTCGTCGTCGACCCGCACCGCCTGCACGAACAACGAGACCTGGGTGTCCTTGCCCAGGGTGGGCAGAGAACCACGCAACGCCCGGGGCAAGGCCACCTCCGGCATCCAGGCAGCCACGTCGACGGCGGCGGGCAGCCCGACATCGGCCGACGCCTGCTCGGCGATCAACCTCACCGTGCCGTCGAGCCGGTCGACCTGGGGAACATAGCGTGCCGCCAGGTTTCCCGAGAACGGCCCCGCGTGAAACGGCACCTCGATCTCGATACCGCCGTCGGCGAAGCGCGGCGGCCGGGAGCGTTCGAAACCCAGCGGGATGGATCCTGCACCGGGAAGCTCCACGCTGCGCGGTTCGGCCAGGGCTGCGTCGAACACCGCGTGAATCGCGGCGCGGTCCAGCGAGAGTTCACCGGCGCCGGCCGCAAGGCACGGACTCGTCGCCGCCCAGCCGAGCAGCGCGAGAACTACGAACCATCGCCGCGAGATTCGATGCATCGGAAACTCCTAGTCCAGGGCTTCGACCGCAAAGGGGGGCAGGCCGAGGTTCACGCAACCGAGCGCCATCTCGGGATCCCCGGGATCGACGGGCACCCGGTACAGACACAGCTTCGGCTCGACGAATGAGCGCTCGGGCACCGCCAGCACGCCGCCGCCGCCGAGTTCGACCTCGGGAAGAAAATCACTGGTGCTGCGCACGGTGCGCAACGGCTGGGCCGAGACCGGGTCGAAGGCCACCACCGAACTGCGGAACTGTTCGTCGACGACGATGGTGTAGCCGAGCTCCGGCGAGACCATCGCCAACCCGCCGATGTTGCCGCCGGCATCGTCGTCATCCAGCGCCCAGGACTCGACCGCCCAGTCGACCGGATCCACCACCACCACACCACCCGATAGCTCCCGGGGCAGAAGCCCGGGGAAGATGCCGGCCAGGGCCACGTACAGCCGCTCTCCGTCGGCGGTCTCGACCACGTCGATCACCCCCGGGTTCTTGCCGCCGAGGCGCACCGTCCCCGCTACCCGGTCGCCGTCGGGATCGATCACCGCCAGCTTGCCTTCGGCGTAACGGGTAAAGGTGCGATCGATGTCCTGCATGCCGGCGAAGACGTGGCCGGCGGCGTATGCCAGACGATCGAGCCGCGGGGTGCCGTCTCGATTCTCCGCCTCGTCCTCGACGGGGATCGACTGGCGGACGGTGCCCCCCTTGGGGGTGATCCGGGCCACGTCGTTGAAGGGGGGTTCGTAGCGACTGACGAAGGCGCGCTCGTCGTCGAGCATCAGCACGTCATGGGGGTTGGAGCCGGCGCCGGTTCCCGCCTGCCACGCCGTACGGAATCCGTCGTCGGGATCGAGGCGCTGCAGGTTGTCGAAGGTGAAGCGGTTGATCACGAACACCGCGCCGCCGGTCACCCGCAGTTCGGGGTCGGAACTGACCAGTTCCAGTCCGTCGGTCAGGCGCAGCTCCCGTTGCTTGACCCAGGCGACCTCGGCCACCTGGCCGCTGGCGAAGAAGTCGGTGGTGGTCACGAGAAAGCGCTGACGGCGCCACCCGGAGAACACTCCGGGCAGGCCGCTCTGGCTCTCCCAGGATTCACCGGCGATCGACCAACCGCCGTCGACGGTATCGCCGCGTACCGTCAGTTCGAACACCGTGTCGGCGACGCGCAGCGGCCCGATGCGGCCGGTAGCCCAGGAGGAGGGAGCGGCAAACACCGTCGTCCCCCCGTTGACCGAGAGAGCCTCCACCGCGCCGCTGGTCTGATCCCAGCGGGCGAGACCGGGCTCGA
>CAZBZH010000564.1:0-3410 GCA_964496265.1 uncultured Acidobacteriota bacterium
AGTTCGGGTTGGGTTACACCGACCTCGACGTCCTCGCCACGCTGCGCCGTTCCGGGAAACCCTTCCTGCTGCGCCCCGCCGATCTGCTGCGCACGGTGTTGATCCAATCCGGCTCCCTCACCGCGTGTCTCGACCGGCTGGAAAAACGCAACTGGATCGAGCGGGTCGACACCCCCGGTGATCGCCGCAGCCGCTCGGTGCAGTTGACCGCAGAGGGCCTGGAGCTCATCGACCGGGCCATCGAGGCCCGCTTTCAAGACGCCGCGCGCAATCTGGCGGGCCTCACCAGGTCCGATCGCCGGGAACTGGGCGCTCTCCTGCGTCGCATGCTCCAGGGGCTGCAACAAGAGGAAGGAGTCGACGCATGATGAGGTACCGCCTTCTGCCGATCCTCTGCCTGTGTCTCTGTGGGGCGAGCCTGATCGGTTGTGCCGGGCCAGGCACCTCGATCGAGAAAGCCGACCCCCCCGAGCAGGTCGGCCCGCTCAAGGAGCCGTTCAGGGTCCCCCCGATTGCCGATCGAGCTCTCGAGCTGACCCGGCACAGCGTCACCTTGACCGACGGTTCGGAGCTCCCCTACGAACGCGGCATCCTCACGGTGCCGACCCGTCGCCACGTCCCGGATAGCGCTCCTCTCTCCCTGGAGTTCTATCGTTTCTTCGGGCCCGAGGAGGGGGCGGGGCCGCCGATCCTGCGCATGATGGGTGGGCCCGGTTGGACCGGAGCGGGCCAACGGGTCGAACGGGAGGGCTGGGCGGAGTTCTACGTCCTGCCCCTCACCGCGGCAGCCGATCTGGTCATCATGGGGCAGCGCGGATTCGGCGCATCGGGAGCTCTCGATTGCCCCGACCCGCAACCGCTGACTCTCGAACAGGCGCTCTCCGCCGAGGCGCGGGCGGCCGCACGGGAGCAGTCGATCGCGGCCTGTCGCGAACACCATGAGGCCGCCGGCACCGAACTCGAGGGCTACTCGGTTCCGGAGATGGCGGCGGACACCGTCGAGGTCGCCAAGGCCCTGGGCTACGAGAAGATCCAACTCCTGGGCAGCAGCTTCGGCAGTCACGTGGGAATGGCGTTGATGCGCATGTATCCGGACATCGTCGAGCGGGCGACCTTCAACGCGCTGGAGGGGCCGGACCATACCTTCGACTCGCGCTCCGGCCAGTGGGCGGCGATGGAGCGGATCGTGACCACGGCGGAGCTGGCGACCGGCGGTGCCGAAGCGAATCCATTGCGCGCGTTCCGCGAGATGGTCGAGGGTTCCCGTGACACACCGATCGACGTCGAGCTCGAACTCACGGGAGAAGACTGGGAGGGTGTTGTCGAGTCGGGCGAGACCCGCAACGTGACCTTGACCCTGGGGCCCGCCGAGTTGACCTCCCTTCCCTTCCTGCGCTCCACCGGTTTCTCCTTCCGCTGGCCGCGCTGGTACGGCGCGCTCCAGGACGTGACTGCCGGCCGGCTGGAGCGAGAGGCCGAGATTCTCCTCTGGCGCTGGGCCCATCCCCGCGGAGTGGGGCCGGCCGAGCTTCAGCTCGATTGCGGCTCGGGGATCACCGCCGCGCGCCGGGCGAAGCTGCTCGCCGACCCGGCGGTTGACTGGGTGGGCGCTCACGGCATGCTGCAGGACTGCGCCTGGTGGGGCCTGGCGGATCTGGGGGACGGATTCCGCAGTGATTTCCGCACCGATATCCCGGTGCTGCTGATCCACGGGGATCACGACACCGCGACGCCGATCACCAATGCGCTGGAGCTGTTGCCGTCGTTCACCGACCGCCACGTGATCTGGGTCGCCGGAGGCTCCCACGGCGCGCTGGTCGAGGCCTTTGAGCTGCCCGGATTCGACCAGCGGCTGCAGCGTTGGCTACAGCAGGGGGAGCGCTCGCAACTCCCGGAGTTGCTCCAGGTCGCCTCCCCCTTCTGAGCCGTTCCCTTCCCGATCCGGATCGATCCGGCCCGCTTGGAAATCGCGCCCGGCGCGGTACAATCCGCCCAACACTACTTTCCACCAAGCGGAGACTCTCGATGGAACGCGAAACGCGCCCTTCCGGCGTTACCTTCGTCGCCTGGGGCATGGTCTTGACCGCCGTCGGCGCCATCGGCCTCGCCGGCATGATCCAGTTGTTCGGTACGTTGAGCGGCAATCTCGCCGTGGGTATCGATATCCGGCTCCTGGGTCTGGTCGTGCTCTTGCTGCTCGCCGTGGCCTGGCCCGCTCGGGGATTGCTTGCCGGGGAGAAGTGGGCCTGGCTGCTGGTCTCCGTCTACGCGCTGGGCGGGATGGTCGGCTCGGTCTATCTCGTGATGCGCGGCATCGGGGGGGTCGACGGAGCGCTAGAGCAGGAAGAGGAGTTGTTTCGGCTCCTGGCTGCGCTGGGCGCGGCATCCTTCCTTATCGTCGTAGGCTGTATCGCGACCCTGTTCCTGCAGGGTCCCCGGGCCCGCGGCTTCTTTCGCGTCGAGGGAGTTCAACGCTGGATCCCCCTGGTGGCCGCGGTGTTGATCGCCGGTGGTGCCGCGGTGGTCACGCAGATCTCGTCCAGCGGCCGTGAAGCAGAGCAGAGTCTGGTGCGCCTGCGCGAGATGGCCGTGCGCCAGAGCGGCGACGACGCGTCGTTGGCGTTCATGCTCGAGCGTCTGGCCGAGGGAACTGCCGAGGAACGGCTGAACGCCGCCTACGCGCTCGGGCGTTCGGGCCGCGCCGAGGCGATCGAGCCGTTGATCGTGGCGGCGCAGAGCGATGACGAGGAGAACGTGCGGATCAACGCGATCCAGGCGCTGTCCGATCTCGATGCCGAGGAGCGGGGCCGGGCCTTCGTCGGTCTCCTCGAAGACGAGAGCGGCCTGGTGCGCCGGACCGCCCTGGGCAAGCTGGCGTCTCCCGAGTTTGCCGGCCACGTCACGGGAGTGATGCCGCTGCTGCAACACGAGGAGCCCGAAACCCGTTCCATCGCCGCCGACGTCTTGGCACGGATGGGGCGGCAGGAGGCGGTCCCGTCGTTGATCGTCGCGACCCGAGACCCGGTGGAGGATGTGCGTAGCCGCAGCGCCTACGCGCTGGGGAAGATTCGCGATCCACGGGCCGAGAACGCGCTGGTGATCATGCTCGACGATCCGGAGTGGGCCGCGCGAGCCAACGCGGCGCAGGCGCTGGGCATGATCGGCGCCGCCTCGACCCGGCCGATTCTGGAGCGGCTGCGGGACAACGACCCCAACTCCCAGGTGCGCCTCGCCGCGGAGAATGCGTTGAACAAGATGCCGTAGTCCGTTCGACGTACCGCGCGCCGCTCATGATGTCCTGATTGTCCGAGATGTAGCGAGCGGGATCCCCTCCGGAGATCTGTCGCCGGCCCGAGACATCGTCGGGCGACCTTCCACCTAGGGGTTGGTCGTGCCCGCGAACTTGCCGC
>CAZBZH010000565.1:0-3410 GCA_964496265.1 uncultured Acidobacteriota bacterium
CTGCGGGCCACGGTGCGGGCGAACCCGGGGCTGCGGCTGAGGCCCTCGAAGGAGGGGATCGCACCGGACTCCCGGGCCTCGAACACCGCCCGGGCGGCGACCGCCTCCATGCCCAGGGAGCTGGCCGGCGCCAGGCCGGCGGCCGCCAGCTCCAGCGAGGCGAGCTGCCCGATCAACTGGCCGAAGCTGAAGCGATGCAGGCCGAAAGTGACCCCGCCGCGGCGGCCGATTTCGCGCACGAAATCGTCGGCGGCGTCGCGGGTCGCGGCCACGATCAACCGCTCGGTGCCCTTGGGGAAGCCGTCGACGAACTCGGCGGCGCCCGCGAGCCGCTCGCGGCCACGGTCTGATTCGAGAATGCGGATCACGGGAGGCTCATTGTATGCTGATCGTCCGCGTTCCCGCGGGATCGGAGCGAGAAATGAAGACCCGAATGGCGTTCCTGCTGACGGCGCTCGCGTTGACCGCCTGGGCCATCGCCCTGGCCGACGACCCGGAGGTCCGCGTCGACGCCTCGACCTACAAGCCGGGAGACATGATCCGCGTCTCCTTCAGCGCCCCGGCGGACTATCCGGAGAATGCCTGGATCGGCCTGATCCCCTCGGATGTCGACCACGGTGACGAGGACGAGAACGACCGCCACGACGTGGCCCACGAGTACCTGTCCGGCCGCACCTCGGGCTCGATCCGTTTCAAGGCCCCCAAGAAGGCCGGCGAGTGGGACGTGCGCCTCAACGACGGCAAGGGCTCCGAGGTCGCCAGCGCCAGCTTCAGGGTCGAAGCTCCCGCCGAGTAGGCCCCGCCCGGCCGACGGTGCCGGGGCGCGCCCCTCCCCCTGCCCGGCTATTCCTCGATGATCGTGATGGTGTCCGGCTTGTTGGGCACCATGCAGAGGAATTCGAAGGGGGCCTCGAGCACCTCGTAGGAGTGCGGCACGCCGGCCGGGATGTAGAGCACATCCTCGGCCTGGACCTCATGGACCGCCTCCCCGATGCGGATCCGGGCCTTGCCCCGCAGCACGAACTGCTCATGCTCCACGGTGTTGGTGTGGTAGGGCATGCCCCCGCCGGCGCCCATGGTGAAGCGGCGCATGGCGAAGTTGGGGGTGCCGTGTTCCGGGCCCAGCAGCACCTGGGTCGTGGTGGCGGTGCCCGCCTTGACCTCGATACGCTCGGCCTCGTCTGCGGGCTGGACCCGCGGCTCTCGTTCACTCATCGTGCGAAAACTCCCTGTTGAAGCCACGATTATAGCGCCGACAACGCCGACCGCCCCGAGAACCCCGACCCCCGCCGGGTTTCCTCACCGCAACGCAGTTGAAGCCCCTGCTCCGATGCCGTAGCTGAATCTTTATCGATCGTCACGGCGAATGTCGAAATGAACGCGGGGAAACGTCTTCTCTTTCCGATGACGGAATAGAGGCCGGACCTCGCGGGGTTCAGCTTCACTCACGGGACCTGTTTTCGACAAAGCGTGTGGATGTCTTCGGCCGCCGGGCCGGAGGCGAGGGGTGATCATGCCGGTCAAACGTCTTTTGTGGACGCTCTTGATCGCCATGTTGGCGGTTCAGAGCGCAGCAGCCTACGAGGTGCGGTTCAGCACCATCAACGACATGATGACCTTCAACGAGATCGACGACGATCTCTACACCTTCTCCCTGTTCTTCGAGTTCCACCGCCAGGGCAAGCGCATCCGACTGTTCGAGCATGCCTTCACCGACAGCCGCAACGGCCTGCGCTTCGACGAAACCTATCTGTCGATCGGATCCAATCTGCCCGAGTTCCACGGCTGGCAGCCCGAGCTCGAGATTGGCGCGCTGTACGTCGGCGAGGGCCTGTTCGGCCAGGACGCCCAGAACGCCGTCCACCGGGCCATCGGCAACAAGCAACTGGAGCTCCCCTACCGGCGCCCCGGACACATTCACGGCACCCTGCGCCTGGCGGCGACCCGGGGCTACAGCCTGGATCCTCGCTACAGCATCCAGACCCGGGTCGAGCTGTTCACCGCCCCCGAGTTCAAGACCTACGCCACCGGCGGCGTCCGCGTGACCGCCCAACCCCACCCGGACCTCAAGGTTCTGCTGGGCGTCGGCCTACGGGTCTCCGATGTGGCCTTCGACCCGCTGGAACCCTGGATCGACGGCTTCGGCCCGACCTACGAGATCGGTTTCCGGTTGTGGGACCACGTCGAGATCGCCTGGGACTACAACGCCTTCGGCACCGAGATGCAGCACGTCAACCTGAGCTACATCTGGGCCCCGAACGCACCACGCCCCGGCCGCTAGGACCGGGGCGCGTTCACGAACGTCCTACTGTCTCGCCAGTACGGTCTCGCGACTAGGCCATTCGCACCCAGCGGATCAGCGTGCCGAAGGTCGGCGGCTTGCCGTACATCAGAAGGCCGATGCGGAACACCTTGGCGGCGAACCACAGCGACGCGTAGACGCCGACCACACCGACCGCGATCGACAGCCAGATCTGCCAAACCGGCGGCGGTGCCGTGGATGTGATCCGCAGCAACATGGTGAAGGTGCTGAGCGGCGGAATGAAGCTCAACACCGTGGCGAGAATGCCGTTGGGGTCCTGGGAGATCGGCATCCAGAGGATCCAGGGCAGGATCGTGATGATCATCACCGGAGTCATCAGCGTCTGGGCTTCGCGCATCTCGTTGACCGCCGCACCGATTGCCGCCATCAACGATCCAAGCATGAAGTAAGCGATCAGGAAGAAGATCATCAGGTAGACGATCTGCATCAGCTTGATCTGACCCAGCATCGAGAAGGCCACCAGGGTCGCGATCCCCATACCTGAATACAGGACGAGGATCAGGAGTCCCACCGCCATCTGCCCGATGATCTTTCCGGTCATCAACTGCATCGGCGAGACCGCCGAGAGCAGCACCTCGACCACCCGGTTCGACTTCTCCTCGACGGTGGTGGTCAGGATGTACTGGCCGCTGGTCAGGGTCGAGACGAGCAACAGGATCATGAAACCCGCCGGCAGCAGGGTGTCGAAGATCCGGTTGGAGTCCTCTTCTCCCTCGTCGGTCACGGTCTTGGTCTTGACCCGTCCGATACGGGTGATCTTGCTGATTTCGTCACGATCCAGACCGCGCTCCCGCACCCGGGCGTCGACGATCGCTTCCCGCAGCGCATCGTCGAGCTCCTCGTTGACCCGCTGATCGACCCCTTCCCGTTTGAAGAACTCGAATTTGCCGAAATCGAGGGTTCCGTCGGGCGGGATCACCGCGTCGTCGGCGATCACGGCAACAGCCAGCCGCTTGGGGCCATCTCCGTCGGAGCGCAGCAGGTCCTTCTCCGCCTCCAGATCGGCGACGGCCGGGATGCGGACGACGTCGATGAGGGGCACCTTGCCCACGGCCCGTTCCATCACCACTTCGAAGTCGACGGCGTC
>CAZBZH010000566.1:0-3403 GCA_964496265.1 uncultured Acidobacteriota bacterium
CACCGGTTCCTCGAGCAGGTCGTCCCGGCTGGCCAGGGTCGAGCCCGCGCCGGCGTCGAAGACGTGGACGCCATGGCCCGAGGAGCTGCTGACGACGCTGCTCTCGGCCTTGCCCTCGCGGACGACGGCGCTGTGCAGGGTTCTGGCCTGGGTTCGCCAGATCAGCTGCGCGCCGGCGGCCCGGGCGCGCCGGGTCATCTCTTCTCCGAGGGAGGTCAGCGATTGCAGTTCTCGCAGCACGTGAGGACGGTAATGGTTCGGGGCAGGCTTGACAAGCGACCCCCCTCATGTAGCATCGGCCAATTCCGGAAAGGGCCATGACGGACAAGCGATCCGAATCGATGCGTAGCCGCTCGGAACGGGCGGAAGACGAGCGCCTCGTCCCCTGGGCTTGCCGCGCGCACCACGCCAGCAGGCGCCACCCGGTGGCCGATGACGGCCGCGCCTTCGACTACCGCACCGCCTATCAACGGGATCGGGACCGAATTGTCTACAGCCGCGGTTTCCGCCGGCTGCGGCAGAAGGCCCAGGTCGGGCTGCTGCCCGCCTACGAGGATCATCGCCGCAACCGGTTGACCCACACCCTCGAGGTGACCCAGGTGGCCCGCACCATCGGCCGGGCGCTGCGTCTCAACGAGGATCTGATCGAGGCGATCGCCCTGGCCCACGACCTGGGGCAGCCGGCCTTCGGCCCCGCCGGCGAGCGGGTGCTCGACGACCTGTTGACCGGCCGGCTGGATGGCCGGGGCGGGCCCGGCCTCGGCGACCGGGGCGGCTTCTGGCGCGCCTGGCAGGGCCTGCGGGTGGTCGATCAGGTGGAGAAGCGCTACGACCATCCCGGGCTCAACCTGACCGACGACGTGCGCGAGGGCATCTTCAAGATGTCGTCGGAGGATCGCACCCCACCGGAACCGGTCGACGGCGTGCGGCTCGGCCGCGGCGCGTTGTTCGAGGCCCAGGTGGTGCGTCTGGCCAATCGGATCGCCACCGCCTTACACGACCTGGACGATGCGCTGCAGTCCCGTACCGTCGACCTGGCCCAGGTGGAGCGGCTCAAGGCGGTGACCGAGTTGCGCAAGAAGCTCGGGTCCCGCTACCGGGCCGGCGGGAGCCGCTTCATGAAGGCCAACGCGATTCACCGCGGGCTGACCCACCTGCTGGTGACCGGGGCGATCCTGCAGAGCGGCCGATCCCTCGAACGCTGGGCCGAGAAGGCGGGGGTGTCCGACGGCGATACCTTCTACAAGCGGCGGGACGGGCTGGTGCGCGGCGTCGAGGTTGGGCTGCCGCCGTCGGCGCGCAAGCTGCTCGAGGACCTCGAGGGGTTCCTCGTCTCCAAGGTGCACCGGGGCGCCGAGGCGGACCGGGTCGAGGCCCGGGGGCGACGGGTGGTGCTCGGTCTGTTCAGCGCCTACTTCGTCGATCCGTCCCTGCTCGACGACCATGTGCTGCTGCGCCACAAGGAGCTCAGCGGCGGCCGCTTCCTGCGCGACCTCCCGCGGGAAAACCAGATGTCGGAGATTGCCCGCAACTACCGGCGCAACCCCGGCTTCGTGCGGCTGCTCGTCGACCATCTGGCGGCGATGACCGATGCCTACGCCCTGGCCGAACACACCCGGCTGATGGAGATGGGGGCGGTGCCGATTCCCAGCGTCGAACAGGTCCGGCGCGAGGACGGCGCCTAGTCGACCCCATCCCCGCGGGACCTGCCCCGGAACGCGCTACTACGGACCGCGCTCCGGGAACGGGGCTACTCGTCGATCGACTGCCAGAGGACGTGGACGATCTTCCACTTGCCGTCGTACTTGGCCAGGTGGAAGTAGTCGACCCCCCAGGCGGCGGTCAACTTGGCCGCGGCGGTCTTGTTCAGCACGTCGAGAATCTCGACCTTCTTCGGGGCACCCGCCGGCGGACCGCCCGCTTCCTTGTAGTAGCTGCCCGCCAGCTTGACCAGTTGCTCGTAGGTCATCGGGATCCGCCGCCAGTCGTCGCCGGTCGAACGGCGGGCGAAACCGAACTTGATCAACTCCGGATGCACGCTGCGCTCGATGTACTCCGGCTTGATCTCGTAGATGCCCTCGACGTAGTCGAGCACCGCCCGCTCGACCCCTTCGCGATCCTCGGCGGAACCGGCCAGGGCCTGCGGGGCGCAGAGCAGCAACAGAACGATCAGCGTCGAAACGAGACGTCGGGACATGAGGGGACTCCTTTTCGAGTGGAGGGGTTAGTTGATCGTAGGGCCGGCGATGACCGAGCGGACCTCGTGGAGCAGCGTTTCGATCCGGTAGGGCTTCGAGAGAAAGCCCTGGACGTCGTCGCTGGTCTCACGGAGCACCTGCTGTTCGGCATAGCCGCTGGAGAGGATTACCGGGGCCTTGCAGCCCCGGGAGCGGATCTCGCCGAGCACCTCGGAGCCGTCGCCGTCGGGCATGATCATGTCGAGCACGATGGCGTCGATCGACTCCAGGGCACCGGTGACCTGGTCGATGGCCGCCCGGGCGCCGCCGGCGACGAGCACCCGGTAGCCCTCGTGTTCCAGCGCGCGCATCAGGAAATCCCGAATGGCCTTCTCGTCGTCGACCACCAGCACGGTGCGGGAGCGGGTTTCGGGCGCCTCGGGCACCAGCACTCCCGAATGGGGCGTGTCCTCGCCGAGCTCCGGCAGATCCTGGAACGCGGGCAGCGCCAACTCGAAGCTGGTGCCGAAGCCCAGGCGGCTCTTGACCGTGATCGCGCCGCCGTGGGAGCGGATCGTCCCCAGCGCCGACGAGAGGCCGAGCCCTTTGCCCTGGGTCTTGGTGGTGAAGAAGGGCTCGAACAGACGCCCCAGGGTGTCGCCGCTCATGCCGTTGCCGTCGTCGGACACCTCGAGGATCGCGTAGCGGCCCGAGGGGAGCGGGTCGGTGGTGTGGGCGTGAGCGAAGTAGTCCTGATTCAGTTCGGCGACCCGGGTGCGCACGACGATGTTTCCGCCCTCCGCGGGCATCGCCTCGCTGGCGTTGACGATGATGTTCAGCAGCACGGTCTGCAGCTGGGAACGGTCGATCTCCAGCCGCGGCAGATCCCGGGCGACGTCGAGGCTCAGCGAGACGTTCTCGGGGAGCGCGCGGATCAGTAGGCGGTCGATCTGCCGGGCCAGCTCGTTGAGGTCCGAGGGCCGCTTGTTCAACGGACGGCTGCCGGTGAAGGTCAGCAGGTTGCCGCACAGTTCGGCGGCTCGTTCGGCGCCGTTCTCGATCTGGCTCAGGTGCTCCCGGATGTCCCCCGAGGAACGGTCGGGCAGCTTGGCCAGGGACGCGTGTCCCATGATGCCGACCAGCATGTTGTTGAAGTCGTGGGCCACGCCGCAGGCCATCAGGCCGAGACTCTCCAGCCGCTGTTTGCGGTCCAGCCGTTCCCGGGC
>CAZBZH010000567.1:0-3399 GCA_964496265.1 uncultured Acidobacteriota bacterium
CCCCGCTGGCGGCCGCGGTCAACCGGCTGCTCGGCGACCCGGCCGCCGCGGAGCGCATGGGCGCAGCCGGCCGGGACAAGGTGCGGGATCGTTACAGCTGGGAGCGACTGGCGGAACGCACCGCCGAGATCTACGAGGCGGTCAGCCGCTCGAGATGACCGACCAGGCGGTCGAGCCGGGCCACGCGGGTGTGATCCCGCCGCACCGTCTGCTCCCCCGCCTCGATCAACGCTTGCCCCGCCGGCCGTTCACAGTCGAGTAGCGCCTGGGCCAGCATTTCCGGCCAGGCCTCGTCCGCGCAGACACGGCCGTCGACACCGTCCCGAACGACGTAGGGCAGCGCCCACTTGTCGCTGACCAGCACGAGATTCCCCGTAGCCCAGGCTTCGAGCACCACGATGCCGAAGGTCTCACACGCCGAGGGCAGCGCGAACACCGAGCTCCGGCGGAGGACCTGGACGATCTGCTCTCGCGGCCGGTCGAGCAACAGGGAAAACCGATCGCCGATCCCGCACGCGTCGGCCAGACCCCGGTAGTCCTCGTCGGTCTCGCGGAAGCCGGCCAGCACCAGATGCGCCCGTTCCGCCACGGCCTCTCCCCGCTCCCGCAAGCGCGTCAGGGCCTCCCCGAAGGCACGGATCAGCAGATCCATTCGCTTGCCGGCGTGCATGCGGCCGACGCAGCTGACGATCAAACGGTCCCCGGGCAGCTCCGGCACCTCGACCTCGGGTAGCCCGCGCAACGCTTCGACATCCATGGAGGGGGGCAGCAGGTCGGTGTGTTCGAAGCGCACTCCGAGCTCGGCCAGCTGCTCCCCTTCCCAGGGGGTGTTGAAAAACACCGGCGTCCCGGCCGGCAACCGCTCGGCCAGGCCACGAAAGTGGCGGCCCCAGCGCTCCGCTCGTTTCGAACCGGAGAGGTCGTGGTAGACGGTGTTCAGCAACAGCGGGATACCCAGTTCCCGGGCCACGTCGATACTGACCTCGAAGGAGTCCCGCCAGATGTCATGGGCGTGAATGACGTCGGGCTTCATCGCGAGCAGGGTCTCGCGGAGCCCCTTGAGTTCGATCTTGCGGGACAGCGGCAGCCGGGGCGGCAAGCGAGTCACCGGCACACCGTTGACCTCGGCGTAGGGGCCGTCGAGGAACAGTTCGGCGTTGGCCCCGCCGCTGCCGCGCAGGGCGTCCAGCCGGCGCAGCAGCCGGGGCCGCTTGCGTGAGGCGATGTGCTTGCGCAGGGTGCTGGTCACCACCCGCGCATCGTATCCCCGTCCACGCAGCCCCTCGACCAGATCCTGGACGTAGCGCTCGTGTCCGCCGATCGCCGGCGGGTACTTGATGAAGGTGTGGACGATCCGCATGCCGCGGTCAGCGGCGAGACAACTGGTAGCGCCGCCAGAGCGCGTAGCTCTCGGGCGTCAGGTAGCTCCAGGCCAGGTAGCTCCAAGCCCGGCCGAACCAGGGGTAGGTACGGATCGAACTCCAGAGGTGCCGGCGTGCCTCGCGGCGCAGCTCGGGCTCGACGGCGCTACGGGCCAGCAGTTCGCGGCCCAGGCGCAGGTGGTTCTTGCCCAGCGTTCGCCGGTAGACCCGGGGATGTTGCGCCGGGAACTCCGGATGACGCTCGGCGACCCGCTCCAGGATCGCAAGCCACGCCCGGGAATCCTTGACCTGATCCGAGCTGTAGTTGTCGTCGTGCACCCGGCGCAGCACGAGCGGTTCCTCGAGCAGCGCCATCGGCACGTCGAAGGAGTAACGGATCCAGATCTCACAGTCCCAGGCGCCGCACAGCGACTCATCGTAGGTGCCGTGCAGATCGAAGATCCGGCGGCGCACCACCGGGGGCCGTCCGGAGCCGACGCCGGTATCCCGGCCGATCATGCCGGCGGGGGTGAAGAACTTCCCCGGGGTCCGCTTCGAATGCACCCGCGGGTCGATGTTGCCCCGGCAGTCGAACTCCTGCTCGGCGAGGAACACCGCTCCCGCCTCGGGATGTTCGTCGAAGACCTCCTTGACCCGCTCCAGCAGAGCGGGCTGCCACAGGTCGTCGGAGTCCAGCAGGCCGACGTACTCGCCACGGGCTTCGTCGATGCCGCGATTGCGCGCCGCGGCCATCCCCCGGTTTTCCTGCTGGATGTAGGAGATGCGATCGCCGAACTGGCGCAACACGTCTGCGGTGTTGTCCTGGGATCCGTCGTCGACCACGATGACCTCGACACCGGGTTGGGTCTGGTCGAGGACACTCTGCACCGCCTCGGCCACGTAGCGGGCGCGGTTGTAGGTCGGTATGACGACGCTGAATAGCGGCTCGGACATCTCACCAGAGAGCGTAGGCGCGCGCGCCGAAACGGTCAACCCCGCTCCGGCGTCCTCGGTGAACGGCCTCTCGCGCTCGGAACCCATACGCGGCCTCCTGCTGTCCCCTGAGTGGGACGAACCGAGGCTCCCGGGCGTATCAGCCGGGTTCCCGAGATGGGATTATTTCACTTTTGCAAGGGCACTCTTGGGAGAAACCGTCCAGCCCGCGATCTTGCCCTCGGCGTCCACCTGGAAGCGCACCTTCAGCTTGCCCAGCACCCCGGCATTCGGATCGGCGGCCGGCGTGAACTCCTTGGTCTTGAGGTCGTAGGAGGCGCTGGCCTCCTGCACCGTCGCGCCGCCGGTGCCGACGTCTACCGAGCGTCCCTGCCGGTCCAACTCGGTCGGGTCGATGCGGATCGCGTCCGGATCGGGGGTCTTGGCCACCTGGTCCTGACCGACCACGCCGATCCCGTTGAGCTGGACCAGTCCGACGCCGGGTGGCGGGACCGCGCCGGGCTTGATGCGCAACAGGCGGTAGGTCAGGGTCCGGGGGCCGCCCTCCTTGCCCTTGACCTTGGTCGGTTCACCCAGAATGGCGATCACGTCGGCGATCGGCTTGCCGATCCAGGGGTCCGCCGGCGCGGCGGGTTCCTCGCCGGCGTGCAACATCCCGGCCGCAACGAGGACCCCCAGCAAGCACAGCCCGGTGAAGGTCGGCGATCGCCGCATCATGCGCCTCCCGCGACCTTGCTGCCCTCGCCGCCCACGGACGCCGAGTCTTCCACGGTGGCCCGTCCCGCCAGGTGCACGTCGAGGAACTCACGAATCGCCTTGTAGCCTCGGCGTTGGTTCTCCTTCTTGGCGAACCCGTGGCCCTCGTCGTCGAAGACCACGTACTCCACCGTCGCGCCGTTGTCCCGGGCGGCCTGCACCATGTCGTCGGACTCCGCCTTGAGCACCCGGGGGTCGTTGGCCCCCTGGAGCACCATCAGCGGCTTGGTGATGTTGCCGGCATGGAACACCGGCGAAATGCGGTGCAGCCGCTCCTTGTCCTCGACCGGGTCGCCCATCTCGGCGTAGAGCGCCTCACGGAAGGACT
>CAZBZH010000568.1:0-3394 GCA_964496265.1 uncultured Acidobacteriota bacterium
GCCTGCGCGGGTCAGAGCCAGCAGTCGGCGCCGGATCCGTCGAAGCCTTCGAGGGACAGCGGGTCCTTGCGATCGAACATGCCGATCTTGTGCATCAACGTCTCCAGCGCACCTTCGTGTTCCCAGGCATGGTCGTGGGGGTAGTAGTAGTGCGGCGAGACGAAGACCGGCAGGCCGGCGGCCTTGGCCGAGCGGAACAGCACCTCGAGGTTTTCGACGGTCTTGTTGGCGGTGACGTTCTTGCCGACGACACCCCAGGTGACGCCGTCGGGGCTCAGGAAGTCGTTCTGCGGGTCGGTGACCACCAGCGCCGTGTTCGCCGGATCGATCTTCATCCCCGGATCGGGGATCTGGGCCACGAGGGGAGAGGCCAGGGCGGTCAGGATCAGGGTGGCAATCGTCAGCTTCGTCGGGTTCATCGTGGACTCCTTGGGTCTCGCAGGGGGTTACGCGGTACGGGCTTCGAGCGGCGCGGCGGCCGGGAAGTCCACCTTGGTCTGGGCCAGGCGGTTGATGTAGTTGGTGTAGACGTTGAGGCTGACGACGGCGACGACCTCGGCGATCTCGCCGTCGGTCAGGCCCGCTTCACGGACGCGGGCGAGGGTGGCGTCGCTGACCGCGCCCCGTTCGCGCAGCACTTCACGGCTGAGGGTCAGGATCGCGTTCTCTCGGGTGCTGGTGCCGGTGCCCAGGCGGGCGTCGCGGATCTCCAGCTCGCTGAGGCCGACCATCTTGCCCACGGCGCTGTGGGCGGCACGGCAGTAGTCGCAGTCGTTGTCCTCGGCGACGCTGAGCGCGATCTGTTCCTTCTCGCGCTTCGAGAGGGAGCTGCCGTCCAGCGCGCCGCTCTGGGCCAGGTAGCTCTCCAGGGCGGCGGGAGAGTTGGCCATCACCCGGGTGATGTTGGGCACCATGCCCATCTTGTCGCGGACGGCCTGGAGCAGCTCGGCGCTCTTTCCGGTGGTCTGTTCGGGGTTCAGGTTCTCGAGTCGGGACATGATCGGCTTCCTTTCGTCGTTGCCGCGAATCAACTCGCGACGCCAGAGATAACGGCACAGCCCGTGCCAACCGGAAGTCCGAGTCGTAAGTCTTTGACCCGGAGCACCTTGGCGCGAAAGTGGTGGGGTAGAGCGCGTGACGATATTTCGTGATGTAGCGAGGTTTCGTGGGATGGGCACGAAATATCGTTGTAAGCTGCCTGCGTGAACCCGATCGATCCCATGGCCGAGGCGCTCTCGCTGCGCGAGCTGTTGCTGGGCATGCCTCAGGTCCACGCCACGCCGGAACTGCTGCAGCTGGTGGTGGGCAAACTGGCGGAGCGGGAGCACGTGGCCCTGGCCCGCATCTGGCTGATGCGCCCCGGGGACATCTGCCCCCGCTGCCCGGCCCGCGAGAGCTGCCCGACCCAGGTGGACTGCCTGCACCTGGTGGCCGGCGCCGGCCGCTCCCGGGTCGATCCCGAGGCGGACTGGAGCCGCACCGACGGGGCCTTCCGGCGCTTCAGCTTCGGGCACCGCAAGGTCGGCACCATCGCTGAACATCGCGAGCCCCTGGAGCTGCGCTGCATCCAGAAGACCCCCGAGTGGTTGGCCCGGCCGGAGTGGGCCGAGGAGGAGGGGATCCACGGCTTCGCCGGACAGCCGTTGATCTTCCGCGAGGAACTGTTGGGGGTGCTCGCGGTCTTTCTGCGGGTCGACGGCGTGCCCGGGCAGATGGAATGGCTGCGCATGATCGCCGATCACCTCGCCGTGGCGCTGGCCAACGCCCGGGCCTTCGAGGAGATCGACCGGCTCAAGCAACGGCTCGAGCTGGAGAACGAGTACCTGCGGGAGGAGGTCTCCGACGCCGCGGACTTCGGCGACATCGTCGGTCGCAGCGCCGCGTTGCAGGCGATCCTGCGGCAGATCGAACTGGTGGCGCCCACCGACTCCACGGTGATGATTACCGGCGAGTCCGGCGTGGGCAAGGAGCTGATCGCCCGGGAGATTCACTGCCGCAGCGATCGCGCCGGCCGGCCGATGATCCGGGTCAACTGCGCGTCGATCCCCCGGGAGCTGTTTGAGAGCGAGTTCTTCGGCCACACCCGCGGCTCGTTCACCGGCGCCGTGCGGGATCGTATCGGCCGCTTCTCCCTGGCCGACGGGGGCACGATCTTCCTCGACGAGGTGGGGGAGATTCCCCTCGAGCTGCAGAGCAAGCTGCTGCGGGTGCTGCAGGAAGGGGAATTCGAGAGGCTGGGCGAGGAGCGCACCCGCACCACCGACGTGCGGGTCGTCGCCGCTACCAACCGTGACCTGCGCCGCGAGGTCGAGGCCGGCCGTTTTCGCGAGGATCTGTTCTACCGGCTCAACGTGTTTCCCATCGAGGTGCCGCCGCTACGCCGTCGTCCCGAGGACATTCCGGCGCTCACCGCTCACTTTGTCCGGGGTCTGTCGGCCAAGCTCAAGCGGGAAGAGCCTCACGTTTCCCGGGCGCTGCTGATGCGGCTCCAGGCCTATCCCTGGCCGGGCAACGTGCGGGAACTGCAGAACGCCATCGAGCGGGGCTTGATCACCTCACCGGGTCGCCAGCTGCGGGTGGATCTTCCCGAGGGTGGGGGCGAACTACCTTCCGCCGAGCCGGCCGACACCGAGGTGCTGACCGAGCTGCAGGTGCGCGCCCTGGAGAAACGGAACATCGAGCGGGCGCTTCGGCAGAGCGAGGCCAAGGTCTACGGGCCCGATGGCGCGGCAGCGCTCCTCGGCATCAAGCCGACCACGTTGCTCTCCCGCATCAAGAAGCTCGGAATCGACAAGCATCGACTCTAGGCCCCTTACGGGGCGGGTCGAGCGCGGCGTCGAGCTAGCCCGGGATCAGCGGGCGCCCGGCGACCGCCTGCAGGTACAGCAGCAGTCCGGCCGCCCCGTAGAGCAGCGCCACGACGGCAACGATCAGGCTCCTGCGCGTGGCGGGCCAGCCGGGACAGCGTGTTCCGAGCAGCCAGGCCAGCAGCGGCAACAGTTGCATGGCGTGGAGCCCGACGAAGTGCGCGATCCGCAGGTCGCCGGCGTCGAGGCTCCAGTTGACGAAGGGGATGCCCGGCCCGCCGTCGGGCGCGCCGACGGTGTGGGAGCCGTTCTGCACCAGCAGCACCCCTTCGTAGCTGGCCAGAAGGAAGATCAACAGGCCCAGGCGCACCGCGAGCAGGTAGGGGCCGGGCAACTCCGTGCGGCGAAACAGGAACAACAGCCACAGCAGCCCGATCAAAGCGGTGTTGAACCCGATGAAGCTGCCCATGATGGCGAAGACGTTGGCGTCGAAGTACGTGTCGATGTTGTAGTGGGAGCGCACCCCGCGAAGGGACTGCATGGTGATCGCACCGATCTCGACCAGCATCGAGAGCAACACACCCCAG
>CAZBZH010000569.1:0-3394 GCA_964496265.1 uncultured Acidobacteriota bacterium
GTTTGGCTGCAAGCGTGGTAAGCACGATAGACTTCGGTGACCGGCGCTTGTCTTGGAACACCACGTCTCGATGCCGCTTCAGAATCTGTACAACCCGCTTAAGCGGCGGTTTGAAGTTTGCAGGGGGGTTGGGGGGGAGCGGTTCGGTGGAGGCAGCGAGTGCGCGCTCTGCACGGGGTCGGCAGGAAACTTCAAACCACGTAGAGTAACCCTTTGGGTCGCTGGCTTTCCAGTCTTTGATCTCGCGGTCGGGGACCAAGATGTTGGTGTTCCGATGTCCGGAGAAGTCGGGCCGAGCCGGGGTAATGTCGAGGTGAAAGCCCTCGTAGCATATCCGTAGGCACCGCTTGAACCTGCGAAGGCGCTTGCGGTACCCCTCGTTCTCCGCAAGCCTCGCCTCGACCATTTCGTACACGGTCATGGCGTCGGGGTCCTGGCGCGGCAAGGCTAGCTGGCAGATTAGGTCGACATCGTATTCGTCTTGTAGGAAAGGACGAACCGTGGTTTGCAAGCGGAATGAGCCCTGGGGGTAGATGGTCGGGGTCAGGTGGGCCAGCGAGGTGTCCGGCATCGTTAGCCAGGATGCGACTTTGGAGTATTTCGCTTCAGCATCATCGTGGAGTTCTTGAGGTAGCTGCAGCTGTGCGCAAAGGAGTTCCAGTAGCTCGTCGAGGTCAAGGGTGATGACTTGTTGCGAATCGGCCATGATAGGGGGGGCCTCCGCGGAATGAGACTTGTTGTCAAGGAAGGGGCAAGTCTATCACGAAAGTGCCGATATTTTGCGCCGAACGGGCTATCTGGCACCATATGAAGGGCTTAGAGTCGGGGTCGCCTACTAGATCTGGTGGTGGCGAGGGTTCTTTGGGCGACTGGCGAAGCCCCCCCTTCCTCTGACGATTTCTTTTACTCGACTCAGAGAACGAACGCGCATCCGCGCCCGAATCTGAAGTTCATCCGTATGCTTCAATCGTTGGAGATGGCGTCCCAGCGGCGCTGCATCTCCTCGGGGGAGACCTCCTCGATGGTGTGCCCGATCAGCCAGCGGTGGCCGAAGGGGTCGTACACGCTGCCTCCGCGTTCGCCGTAGAACTGGTCTCTGGGCTCCATCTCGAGGGTTGCGCCGCACTGGACCGCGTGTTCGATCAGGGCGTCGGCGTTGTCGACGTGCAGATGGATCGTCACCGGAGTGCCGCCCAGGGTCTTGGCCGAGCGGATGCCGTACTCGGGGTACTCGTCGGCGATCATCAGCACCGTGCCGCCCAGTTCGAGTTCCGCGTGGCCGATGCGCCCGTCGGGCCCGTTGAGCCGGAAGCGCTCCTTCGCGCCGAAGGCCTCGACGTAGAAATCGATGGCGGCCGCGGCGTCGTGAACGCTCAGATAGGCAAAGACCTCGTGGATCTTCATTACGTCATTCCTCAGAGCTGCGCGAGGGCCCGGTCGAAGCGCTTCAGGCAGCGCTCGCGCCCCAGGATCCACAGCGCCTCGAACAGGCCGAAGCCGACCGCTTTCCCGGTGGCGGCGACCCGGACCGCGTGGACGATCTGCCCGATCTTGATCCCGCGCTGTTCGACGAAGCCCTTGAGCGCCGCCTCGATCGCGTCGGTCTCGTAGGGTTCGACGCCGGCCAGCACCTCGCGGAAGCCCCCGAGCAGTTCCGCCGCGTTCTCCGGTTTGCGCAGCCGCTTCTCGAAGGCCTTCTCGTCATAGGGCAGGGCGTCGTCGTCGGTGAAAAAGTCGACGAAGTCGAGGATGTCGCCGCCGACCTTGATCCGGTCGCCGGCCGCCTCGACGAGGGCCGCCACCCCGGCCTGGGGCGCCTTGTCGGCGAGCCCCGCCTGCTCGAGGAACGGCATTACCTTGGCCACCCGCTGCTCGACCGGGAGCTCCACCATGTAGTGCTCCTGGAACGCCATCAGCTTCTGGGGATCGAAGCTGGCCGCCGCCTTGTTCACCCGCTCCAGGGAGAAGTGTTCGATCATCGCCTCCCGGGTGAACCACTCGGTCTTGTCGTCCAGCGCCCAGCCCAGCAGCAGCAGGTAGTTGACCACCGCCTCGGGGAGGAACCCGACCTGCTCGTAGAAGTCGACGACCACCGGGTTGAACGACTCCGGCTTGATCTCGATGCCGATCGCCTCGGCGATCTTGCGGCCGTGGTCGTTGAGCTTGGCGAAGTCCGGCTGCTTCATGTATTTGTCGAGCTTGCGCTTGCTCAGCTTGTTCTTGCTGCCCGGCTCGGCGACGAAGGGCAGGTGGGCGAACTGGGGCGCGTCCCAGCCGAGCGCGTCGTAGATGAACAGCTGCCGCGGGGTGTTGGACAGGTGCTCTTCGGCGCGGATCACGTGGCTGATCGCCATGGCGTGATCGTCGACGACGGTGGCCAGGTTGTAGAGGCAGCTGCCGTCGGCCCGTTGCACCACGTGATCCTGCTCCCGGGCCCACTCCAGCTCCATCTCACCGCGGATCGAGTCGGTGAAACGGCAGGCACCCTCCCGGGGCATCTTCAGCCGCACCACACCCGGGCGCCCCTCGGCCTCGAAAGCCCGGCGCTTCTCGTCGGTGTCGGCCATGAACTTGCGGCTGTAGATGAAGCGGCGTTTCTCGGCCTGGGCCGCCTCCCGCTCGGCCTGGAGTTCCTCGGCGGTGGCGTAGTCCCGGTAGGCGTGCCCCGAGGCCAGCAGCTGCTCCACGGCGTCGGCGTAGAGGCCCGAGCGCTCCGACTGGTAGTACGGACCGTAGTCGCCGTCGGCGCCGGGACCCTCGTCCCACTCGATGCCGAGCCAGCGGAAGCCGTCGAGGATTGGCTGCAGCGCCTCCATCACGTTCCGTTCCTGGTCGGTGTCGTCGATGCGCAGGATGAAGCGTCCGCCGTGGCGCCGGGCGTACAGCCAGTTGAACAGGGCGGTGCGGACTCCGCCGATGTGCAGGAAGCCCGTGGGGCTGGGAGCGAATCGGGTGCGTACTTGGCTCATAGCGGCAGAGAGTAGCCGATCCGACTCCCTTTGACACGTTGACAGCCCGGGGCGGGATCGGAGAAGCTGGCGCCCACCATCCCGACGACGAGGAGGCCTCCGTGAGCTTGACCTGGATTCATGAGAACCCCGCCCAGTGGGACGAAACCAAACAGCAGATCGTCGGGGGCGCGCCCAGCGGGATCTTCGAGCTGGGCAGCCGCGCCGCCGGCGAGGTGGTGCCCGGTGACTGGTGGCGGGTCGAGCAGGACGGCAAGGTCGTCGGCTACGGCTGGATGGACACGGTCTGGGGGGACGCCGAGGTGCTGCTGGCGGTGGCGCCCGAGGTGCAGAAGGGGGGCGTGGGCTCCTTCATCATCGACCACCTGGAGCAGGAAGCTTCCCGCCGTGGCCTGAACTACATGCTCAACGTGGTGCGTCCGACC
>CAZBZH010000570.1:0-3392 GCA_964496265.1 uncultured Acidobacteriota bacterium
TCGACCACCCGGCGCTCGATCCGGTGGATCTTGCCCGCGTCGTTGACGCCGAAGGCGACCTCGAAGCGCTGCTCACCGACACCCAGCAGCTCGTAGAAGCGGTTGCCGTTGGCGGCGCTGCCGCGGATGGTGCCCTGGTCGTCGGCCAGGTCGGCGTAGGTCCAGGTGGAACCGGTGGCGATATCCCAGTCGATCAGTTGATCCAGTTCGTCGGCACGGTAGACCTGGGTGCCCTGGGCGTCGACCACCTCGACCTCGTCGGCAAGGTAGTGGCGGGCCTTCTCCGCCTTACCGTCGGTCAGGGCGTTAAGGAAGCCCTTGACCTTGCACGGGCAGGCGGCCTCGGCCGGGGAGGCAAACGTGACGACCAGCGCGACCAGCAGCAGCGCGGTGGAGAGGTTACGCATCTTCGATCTCCTTCCGTCGGGGCGAGCGAGATTGCTCGCGACCGTCAGCGAGAAATCTAGGGGAAAGAAGGACGCTTTGGGGTAAAGGGCGGGTCAAAGCACGCCGCGGTAAAAGCGGCGTCAAAGCGCCCTGCGAGGCCTTGCAAGATGGGGCGCGAATGATACGGCCCGACGGCCGGCTAACGCTTCCAGGCGGGGATCGTCTTGAGCTTGCCGTAGGCGTAGGCGATCCAGGCGCTCCCGACCAGGACGCCGACGATGGCGATCCACTGGGAGGTGGTGAAGCCGAACAGCCAGTTGCCGCGATCGTCGGCGCGCAGGTATTCGATGCTGAAGCGGGAGATGCCTCCGACGACCCAGAACAGCCCCGCCGCCAATCCGAGGTACTTGCTGCGGTGGAGCGCGATCAAGCAGACGGTGAAGACCAGCAACCCCTCACCCGCCTGCAGCAGCTGGGTCGGGTGCAGGCTCACCCCCAACGGGGTGCCGGCGAACTGATGGGCGTGGGGGTCGGTGAACGTGACGCCCCAGGCCATGTCGGTCTCCGCGCCGTAGCAGCAGCCGTTCATGAAACAGCCGAGCCGCCCGATGGCCATGCCCATCGCGGTGCCGGTGAAGCCGGCGTCGGCCATCGCCGCCCGGTCGACCTTGAAGTCCCGCACGATACGGCTCGAAAGCCACAGTCCGCAGATGAACGCGGCGGCGACGCCGCCCAGCACCACACGGCCGGCGACCATGAACTGCTTGAAGCTGATCGCCCCTTCGGCGAAGCGGTCGAACTCGACGATGAAGTAGGTCGCCCGCGCGCCGATCTCCCCGGCGATGGCGACACCGAAACCGAAGTCGACCATCCGGCCGAAGGGCACACCCGATTTCTGAATGAGATAGGCGGCGATGAAGATCGCGGTGGGAAAGGCGATCGCCAGCAGCGTGCCGAAGGTCGGAACGCGCATGCCGAAGATCTCTACGAGGACCGGATGCATCGGGTTCTCCCGGGGTTTCTCGAGCGTTTGCCGAGTGCTGTCATACAGCGAGCGAGCCCCGGCGACCATGGGAAACCGGCCGCCTTGCCGGGCAATCCACCATACCCGGGGTCCGGGGCCCCGACAACGCCGACCGGCGGCTGAAATCGCCCTGGTCCAGCCACCCAGGCTGGGGTTGCCCACGCTGGGGTTGCCCACGCTGGGGTTGCCCAGGCTCAGTTGCCCAGCACGGGCAGGCCGGTCAGTTTCCGTACCCGGTCCAGCGTCTCCCTGGCCCGCTCACGGGCCCGTTGCGACGAATGGGCGATCAGCCGCTCGACCTCGCCGGGGTCCTTTTCCAGCTCCGCCTTGCGGGCGATGAACCCCTGGGTCAGCTCGACCAGGGCGTCGGCCACCACGCCCTTGAGCGGGCCGTACTGCAGCGCGCCCTCCCGGTAGGCCGTCATCAGCTCCGCGTGCTCGTCATGCTTCTCGCAGGCCTCGAGCAGGGAGAACAGGTTGGCCACACCGGGGCTCATCTCGTCGCCGGTCGCCTCGCCGGTGTCGGTCACGGCGCGCTTGACCTTCTTGCGCAGGCTCTTCTCTTCCTCGAACAGGCCGACCACATGCTTGTCGCCGAGGCTCTTGCTCATCTTCTTCGTCGGGTCGGCCAGGCTCATCACCTTGGGCACCTTGGTGAACAGCGGCTGGGGTTCAGGGAAGCACTCGCCGAACTGGCCGTTGAAGCGCACCGCGATGTTGCGGGAGAGCTCCAGGTGCTGCTCCTGGTCCTTGCCCACCGGCACGAAATCCGCCCGGTAGACCAGGATGTCCGCGGCCTGCAGCACCGGATAGGTGAACAGACCCGCCGAGACGAACTTGCCGGTGCTGCTCTCGAGCTGCTCCGACTTGTCCTTGAACTGGGTCATCCGCGACAGCTCGCCGTAGGAGGTCACGCAGTTGAAGACCCAGTTCAGTTCGGTGTGCTCGGGAACCATCGACTGGACGAACAGGATCGAGCGCTCGGGGTCGATGCCGCAGGCCAGCAGCTCGATGGCCATCCGCAGGGTGTTGGCCCGTAGCTCCTTCGGGTCGTAGGGCATGGTCATCGAGTGCAGGTCGACCACCCCGTAGAGGCAGTCGTACCGGTCCTGCAGCGCGACCCAGTTCTTGATCGCCCCGAAGTAGTTGCCGATATGCATCTCGCCCGTGGGCTGGATGCAGGAGAGAACCGTCTTCTTCATGGCGGCTAAGGTACCCGTTCTCGGCCGGGGTGTCAGCCTGCGGGATCGGGCAATGATCTGGCGCCTCTCGCTAGAGCGGCATCGCCCGGACCGGCCTATAGTGGTGGGGAATCCGAACACGGAACCGAGGAGAACCATGAGCTCCAACCCCGCTTCGCCGCTCCGGGTCTGGCCCGGTGTCCTGATCGTCCTGCTGCAGTGGGCGACCCTTCTGATCGGCAACGCCTTCCCGGGCACGCCGATCCAGTTCATGAGCATGATGGGAGCCCCGATCGTGGGGACCCTGCTGCTGCTGATCTGGTGGGTTTTCCTCAGCCGCGCCCGCTGGCGGGAGCGAGGTATCGGCGCGCTGATCTTCATCCTCGGGGTCGTCGCCGCCTTCCTGCTGTCCCACAAGACGATGCTGATGGCGTTGATGATCTGGGGCGTGCCGATCTGCTGCGCCGTCTTCGTCGCCGCGGTGGCGTTGACCCGCAACGGCCCCGAGGGCACGCGTCGGCTGGCCACCATCGGCGGCTTGGCGCTGGTGGTCGTCACCGCGATGTTCTTCCGCGGCGAAGGCGTGCGGGGCAGCATGGCGGTCGATCTGGCTCCGCGCTTCTCCAAGACCGCCGAGGATCGGCTGCTGGAGCAGGAAGCCCTGCCCCGCACCGGCGGAGCCGCCGCCGGCGATGAGGCCGGCCTCCCCGAGACCGTGGCCTGGCCGGAGTTTCGCGGCCCCCGACGAGACGGCATCCTTCCCGGCGTGCGGATCGACGAGTTCTCCGCCGAGAGCACTC
>CAZBZH010000571.1:0-3386 GCA_964496265.1 uncultured Acidobacteriota bacterium
CACCTGGACGGCCGGACCGGGGTTACAGGTCGAGCAGGCCGGCAGCGGGTTCGACGAGGCCAGCAGATCCTCGTAGACGTACTTGGTCGCCACGCCGCGGTTGGGGCAGTTGGCGCAGTGGTGCAGGGCGATCGCGCGGTGGGTCACACCGCCCATCACGACCGAACCCGAGGAACCACCCTCGGTGTCGCAGTAGTAGCCCACGTCGGGCACCGACGCACCGGTGCAGGCCGGCTCGCTGGTGGAGAACACCTCGCAGCGGCCCGACTCGTCGGAGGGGTCGGTACTGAAGAAGGACATCCGCTTGGGGTCGCCCGAGGGGTGATGCAGGATGTACATCGGATCGTTGGGCAGCGGAAGTTCGGTCTCGATCTGGATGTAGCCGTAGGTCGCCTGCGGGTCGGTGCCGGCCAGATCCGGCGCGATCAGCGCGTAGTCCAGACCCGGATCGACCTCGAGCAGCGTACCGCCCTGGAGCTGCATCTCCGCCGAGGCGCTGCCGCTACCGCAGGACGGGCGCTTGTACTCGAACTGGAACTCGATGTTGTTCAGCTGCGACTGGCTCCCGACGCAGTGCTCGTTGGTGATGATGTGGTTCTCGCAGGAGACCAACCAACCGGAGCAGTGGGACGAACCGTTCTGCAGCAGCTTGACCACCGCCCGGCTCTTCTCGAACTCGTCGGGGTGGGTGTCCCGGTAGCACTCGATGTCCTCGAAGTCCTCGCTACCGCAGAGGGCGTCGTTGCCCGGTTCCTCGCTGCCCTTGCGCGGGAAACCGTGGGTCCAGCGGTCGATCACCAGCCCGTGGTTTTCATGGCCGGTGCTGCGGGACATCAGGGTGATGCGCATGGTGTCGCCGAAGACCGACAGACCCCAGAAGTCGCCGCCGCGATTCTGGAAGCCGCGGCCGGTGTAGCGGTGCACCTGGGTGCCTTCCGGGTTGGAGAGCAGGACGAAGTCCCCCTCGGCCAGATCGAAGGTCTCGAAGTGGGCCACGATGAAGGTCGCGCCCGGCCAGTGGAGTTCGTGACTCCAGACCGGAACCGGCACGCCGTTGCCGTGGGGATAGGGGTGCGGGGTTTCGATCCGTTCCTGCACCTCGTCGGCGATGCGCGTGGGCCCGGGGCCGGTCTCGGCCAGCGCCGGCAGCGCCGCCAGGATCAAGAAGGCCCCCAGCAAGATCAGGACTCTCGGCAGTCGTGACATGTCGCTTCCTCTCCTCCGTCAGGTCTCTATCTCTGCTACTCGCCTCGCGCGTGCCGCGCGCCGCAGCCGTCCCCCCGAAGCCCCCTAGGGGCAGGTGCCGGCGACGTCCTGGGTTTCGATTCCACATTGCCCCGCGCCCTCGGAGAGCCGCAGGTTGCCGCTCGAGTCGAAGCCGTGATGGCTCTCGATCGAACCCTCGCCGGCGGCGAGGACCCACCAGGTGACCTTGCCCACCGGCGGAACCGGAATGGATACGTTGACCGAGCCGCTGGTACCGACGTCACAGCTCGAACCGGTGACGGCGCCGTAGTCGTCGGAGTTCCCGTAGAACAGGTGGAAGCCGGTGGCCGGGCAGGTACCGGTATCGAAGGTCACGTCGACGCTATCTCCGGCACCCGGCGTCGCGGTCATCATCGTGCCGCCGGCCAGGTAGCCGTCGGGCACCGGGGACACACCGACCGAGGCCGGGCTGCAGGTCGAGCGCTCGAACACCTCGAGGCTGTCGACGTTCCAACCGCAGTAGCGCACCGAACCGTCGGTATCGATGCCGAAACGGATCTGGGCGTTGTTCACACCGGCCAGTTCCGCCGAGGCGTCCAGCTCGATGTACTGCCAGCTCGAATCGGAGAACGAACTATCGGGGTTCTGCCAGATCCGCGTCCAGTTGCCGTTGTCTCCGACCTCGACGAAGGCCTGGTCGTAGACGCTGCGCTCGACGCCGAGCCAACGCTTGAAGCGGATGATCGCGTCGTTGCGGTCGGCGGCACTGAAGAACGGGCTGGTCGCCATGTGTCCCGGAGCCGCGATGCTGTTCTCGTAGTTGCCGATGGCGCTGCCCTGGCCGCTGAGATCGGTTCCCAGCACCTGGCTGCCCTGATAGGCGCCGGCGGGGTCGGCGTTGCCGCTACCGGAACCGGCGGATCCGCCGAGGCTCTGGGGCGCGCCGATCTGCCACTCTCCTTCCAGGTTCCAACCGGCCGGCGACTCGAAGTCCTCGCTGAAGAAGACGAAGTCCGGTCCGGCCGGCGAGGCATCGAGCTGCACGCCGTTCTGCTCGAAGTTACCGCCGTTGCAGGGGCCGCCGCCGGTGGCCAGGCCGTCCTCGGCACGCACCTCGTAGAAGTAGTCGATGCCGTCCTGCACGTCGGTATCGACGTAGCCGGTGGCCTCGACGCAGGAGGCGATCAGCTGGGGCGCCGACGGGTCCGAGGTCGAGCGGTAGATGTTGTAGCGCACGCCGGTGCCGCAGTTGCTGCTGCCGGTATCCCAGTCGAGGCGCACCCCGCAGGAACCGGACTGCATGCTGCGCGCCGAGACGATGCCGCCGAAGGTCGGCTTCTCGAGGCAGATGCCGGTGGCGGTCGCCGTGGCGCAGTTGGACAGGGCGGTCTCGCAGTTCTCGGCGCTGACCGCGCTCACCCGGTAGCTGTACTCGAAGTCGCCGGAGACCGACGTATCGTCGAAGGTGGTCCCGGTGGTCGAGCCGATCTGGGTCATGCGCACGTCACAGCCCTCTTCCTGGCTGCGGTAGATGTTGTAGGTCGCCGCGCCCGGTTCGGGGTTCCAGGTCAGGCGAACCACGTTGTCCGACGGGGTGGTCGCGTCGAGCCCGGTCGGCTCGGGACCCGGGTTGCAGGTCGAACAGGCAGGCAGCGGGTTCGACGAGGCCAACAGGTCCTCGTAGATGTAGCGGGTCGCCACACCGCGGTTGGGGCAGTTGGCGCAGTGGTGCAGGGCGATGGCCCGATGATCGTCGCCCCCCATGACCACCGAACCGGAAGAACCACCCTCGGTGTCGCAGTAGTAGCCCACGTCGGGAACCGAAGCGCCGGTACAGGCCGGCTCGCTGGTGGAGAACACCTCGCAACGACCGGACTCATCCCGGGAGTCGGTGCTGAAGAAGGACATCCGCTTCGGATCGCCCGAGGGGTGATGCAGGATGTACATCGGGTCGTTGGGCTGCGGAAGTTCGGTTTCGATCTGGATGTAGCCGTAGGTCGCCTGGGGATCGTTGCCCCCCAGGTTCGGCGCGATCAGCGCGTAGTCCAGGCCGGCGTCGACCTCGAGCAAGGTTCCGCCCTGAAGCTGGAGCTCGGCGGTCGCCGTTCCGGTGCCGCAGCCGGGACGCTTGTACTCGAACTGGAACTCGATGTTGTTCAGCTGCGACTGGCTCCCGACGC
>CAZBZH010000572.1:0-3351 GCA_964496265.1 uncultured Acidobacteriota bacterium
GCGGCGAGCCCAAAGGCGAACAGGCTGAGGAACAGCAACAACACCGGATCCACACAACCGATGGCGCCGGAGTAGAAGGTGGGAAAGGAGAAAACGAACAACGCACCGCCCAGGAGCGCGATCCGCCGGTCCCGGGTCAGTCGCAGCAAGGCGGCGTAGAGCAGCAGCGCGGCGCCGCAGAGCGACAGGAAGTTGACCACGTTCAACGCGGTCAACGGGTCGAGGGGTAGCTGACTGGCCAGCCAGGGAGCCAGCGGCCGACGGGTATAGGGCGCAGCCAGTGGTTCGGCGGTAGGCTCGCCCCGCAGGAAACGGACGATATCCACGTAGTAGGCGGCGTCCGCCTGGGCGACCCGGGCGTCGGCGCCACCGGCGGTCACGCCGCCGATCAGGTGATCGACGCGGTTGAACCGCAGGCCGGTCACCAGCGCGATGGCCGTCATCAGCAACAGGCCGCTGGCGATCGTCCGTTGTATCCCACTCAGCGCCATCGAGGCGTACTCACGTCCGTCCTTCCGCGGCGACCATCGCCGCGTCTGACCTAGAGCATGCCCCGGGTGTCACGAAAGGGCGACGACAATTTGCGCTAGGGGGTCGCTCCTGTGGACGCACCGGCCCCAGCGTCATCCTCCCCTTTGAGGTAGCGGTCGAACCACTCGATCATCTCCGCCTGGGTGTGCAGTACCGACTCCCGGGCCCGGTAGCCGTGGCTCTCGTGGGGCAGCATCACCAGCCGGGCGGTGCCGCCGTTGCCCTTGATCGCCTGGTACATCCGCCGGGACTGCATCGGGAAGGTGCCCGAGTTGTTGTCCGCCTCGCCGTGGATCATCAGCATCGGCTCGTTGATCTTGTCGGCGTGGAGGAACGGGGAGATGCCGTAGTAGACGCTCTTGGCCTCCCACAGGGTGCGCCGCTCGGACTGGAAGCCGAAGGGGGTCAGGGTCCGGTTATAGGCGCCGCTGCGCGCGACCCCCGCCTTGAACAGATCGCAGTGGGCCAGCAGGTTGGCGGTCATGAACGCGCCGTAGCTGTGGCCGCCGACGCCGACCCGCTCGGGGTCGGCAACGCCCATCTCCACCGCCTTGTCGATGGCCGCCTGGGCCGAGGAGACGATCTGATCGATGAAGGTGTCGTTCATCGTCTCGGCGTCGCCGATCACCGGCATGGTGGCGTTGTTCATGATCGCGTAGCCCTGGGTCACCAGGGTCAGGTGGGTGATGCCCCGCATGCGGGTGAAGCGGTTGGGCGAGGCACTCACCTGCCCCGCGGTCTTGGCGTCGTTGAACTCCCGGGGGTAGGCCCAGACGATCAGCGGCAGCCGGGTACCTTCCTTGTAGTCCGCCGGCAGGTACAGCTCGGCGGAAAGGGGCACGCCGTCTTTGCGGGTGTACTTGACCAGTTGACGCTTGATCCCGCGGATCTGCGGAGTCGGATCTGGGAAGCGGGTCAACGCACGGGTCGAGCCCTGCTCGAGATCCCTCAGCCGGTAGTTGAGGGGGGTCTCGGGGGTTTCGTAAGAGGTGATCACCGTCGGCTTGCGGCCGGCGGCGCCGGAGACCACCGCCACCGCTCGCTCGTAGCTGCCCTGCTCGCAGCGCCACAGCCGTTCGGTTTCGAGGGTTTCGATGTTCTGACGATCGATGAAGGGCAGGTTGCCCTCGGGGGTCGCGCCGGATCCGGCGCGGTAGATCCAGGGCCCGTGCTGAAGCGGAACCGACATGCCTGCGTCGTCGACGGTGGTGACCACACTTCCCGGATTGCCGTAACGATCGCGCAGACTGCGGTCCTCCAGCACCTTTGCTTCACTCCCTCCAGAGAGATCGTGCAACAGGGTGCGGATCCAGCGCCGGTCACGATCGTACTCGGTGGTGGCCATCCGGTTCCCGTCGAGGAATCCCGCCCCGAAGACCCGATGCTCCACATCCGCCAGCTTCGTCGGCGTGCCCGTGAACGGCGCGGCCAACTCCAACACCCGGTCCCGGTGAGGCACCTCGCGCTTGGGGTCCCCGCCGTCCAGCGCTTCAGCCCAGACCAGCGTGGCCGGTTTGCCGGCGCGCCACTCCACATCCCGGCGTCCGGTGCGCACCCCGCCGATGGGAATGCCCTCGGCCAGCGGCACGTCGGCGACCCGATAGACCTCTTCACCGGCGAGATTCCAGACCGCGATCTCCTGGGGGAAGGACCCCATGGTCTGCAGGTAGGAGTAGGGACGGCGAATGGTGGTGACGAGCAGGTGCTTGCCGTCGGGCGCCGGCTCGGCGCCGCGGATCGCCGGCTTGCCCAGCTTGCGGCTCGAACCGTCGAGGCCGACGATGGCCAGCTGCACCGTGGTGTAATGCTCGAACATCGCCTCGTCGTGGGGGTTGGCCAGCAGGTCCTGATAGGTCCGGGTCGGCGACGCGTTGCCCGCCGTCTCCTGGATGTTCGGTCCGCCGGGCGCCGAGGGGGGTGCCGGCTCGACCCCGGCGTCTTCCGGCACCAGGGCGACCAGCAGGTGCTTGCCGGCGGGCATTAACTGCGGACCGCCGAGGACGGTGTTGATCCGGCGGCCGTGCCCGCGCACCTCTCCAGGGTCGGACATGCGCAGGGTGTGCAGGTGGGTACCCGTGTCCGAGGTCACGGTAAAGGCCATCGCCTCGCTGTCGTGGGACCAGTAGGTCCCCGCCAACCCCTGCCCCGGCGCCAGTGGGTAGTCGAGCAGCACCTCGCCGCTCTCCACCGACATGACCGAGAAACCGTGGGGGTAGCTGGTGCGGAACCGCCCGTGGACCGTCGGGTCGATGCGCATCCCCGCCAGCCGCAACATGCGCCGGGACAGGTCGGCGATCGAGGGCATCGCCGAGCTGCGGGTCAGCACCATGTAGCTCCGGTCCGGACTGAGACTGACCGACGGCGCCGGCTCGGCATCGAGAATATCGACGACGTTCTGCGGCGGGAGGTCGTAGCCGGCCGTCGCGGGCATTGCAATGGCGGGAAGGACGAGAGCGACGCCCAGGAACAAGGGCGCGAGAGCGAAGCGAAGCATGGTTCCCCCTGGTCCGGTGGAGGTGCGAGCCGGCCCCTGGTCGAGGCCGTGCTCCGGACCGTCAGGGAGTATACGCCGATGACCTCCGAAGTGGGCCGCCTCAGGATCCGCGCAGACGCGAGCCTCCCAGCGGCTCCAGCACGCCGCGCCGGGGCTGCGGCACGGCCGGAGCGACCGGCGTCAGCGACGGCCGGATCGTGTCTAGTGGCCGGCCGCCCGCAGGCACGGTGTATTCGATGATCAACTGCGGCCGCCGTTCCGGATCCGGGTGCTCCCGCGAGTCGAAACGCTTGGCCGTCGCGTTGCTGGTCTCATCGCCGATCAGG
>CAZBZH010000573.1:0-3350 GCA_964496265.1 uncultured Acidobacteriota bacterium
CATCTTGCCGCGCATACCGCGCATGGCGCTCATACTCGGGCGGCCGCCGCCCGAGGAGCTGCGCATGCCTTCCATCAGCTCCCGGCGCTTGGCGTTGGACTCGGTGAAGATCGGAATCAGCTCGGTGACCTGATCGGGCGTCAGCGACAGCCGTTCTTCCAGCCGGCGCACCGAGCGCTCGCCGGCGGCCTCGGCCTGTTGATCCCGCATGGCCTGATCGAAGGCGGCGAGCTGGTCCTCGCTCAGGAGCGGTTCCAGCAACTCCCGGGTGCGCTGGTTCGATTCGCGGATCTCGCGCCCCATCTCCCGGTCGGCGCGCGGGTCTTCGCTGTCGACGTAGCTGCCGACGATCTGGGCCTGGCGTTCGTAGCCGACCAGCAGCACGGCCACGACGTCTTCGGCTTCCTGGCCCTCGAGGCCCATCCGCTCGACCACGTTCCAGGCCCGGGCCTCGGCCCGGGAGCCTTCGTCGGCCACGGCAACCGCGACTGCGGCGAGGCATGCCAGGATCAACAAGCAGCTCGTTCCCATCAGGTATTTCAAGGCGTCCTCCGTTCGCGGGCGTGTGCCCCCTCGCAACCTTAGACGCCCCGGACCACCCCGAAGGATCAGTCCGATTCGATAATTCCTCAGCGCCCGGAAGTTCCTGGAAAACAAGCACTTGGTTTTCTTGACTCTCCCGGGCGGGGTCACAATTTTGTGCTCCGATGTCCGAGGGGAGTGCCAAACCCAGTCGTCTGGGCAAGTACGAGCTGCGCGGTGAACTCGGCCGTGGGGCGATGGGCGTGGTCTATCGCGCCTTCGACACCCAGCTCGAGCGGGACGTGGCGCTCAAGACCATGGCCGCGCCCGACGCCGACAAGTCCGAGACCACCCGCTTCCTGCGGGAGGCGCGAACGGCGGGCTCGCTGCATCACCCGAACATCGTCACGATCCATGAGCTGGGACACGCCGCCGGTACCCACTTCATCGCCATGGAGATGCTGGTCGGCAAGACGCTCTCCCAGATCATCAAGTCCGGCACGCTGCCGCCGATCGCAGAGCGGCTCGACTACGTGGCGCGCTTCTGCGACGGACTGGAGTACGCCCACAAGGCGGGCATCGTCCATCGGGACATCAAGCCGGCCAACGTGTTCCGCTTGGAAAGCGGCACGATCAAGATCCTCGACTTCGGCATCGCCAAGATCGCCCAGTCGGACCAGACCCGCACCGGTCTGTTGATCGGCACCGTCGACTACATGTCGCCGGAGCAGGTGCGAGCGCTGAAGAACCTGGACGGCCGCTCGGACATCTTCTCCGCCGGGGTGATCCTCTACGAACTGTTGTTCCGCCGGCGGCCGTTCACCGCCGACGATCTGGGCGCGACGCTGCATCGCATCCTGCACACCCAGCCGCCGGGTTGGCAGAGCTTCGAGAAGATGCTGCCGCCGGAGCTGTCCCACGTACTGCGCAAGGCGTTGGACAAGCGCCGCGAGGCCCGCTACCAGCGGGCCAGCGAGATGGCCGCCGATCTCGACCGTGCCGCCGAGACCCTCAAGGGCAAGGCCGGCGTCGAACTGGAAGACCGCATCGATCAGATGATCTCGGCGGGGGCCCTCGAACACAAGGACGTCGAGGTTCCGATGTCCGGCGTCAGCTCGACCACCCAGGCCGGGCAGAACCCGGCCGAGGCAATCACCCAGGCCGACGGCCCTGCGCCGCCGCGTTCCAAGCGTGGCCTGTGGGTCGCCGGCGCGACCGTCGCGCTCGCCGCGGTGACGGGCGTGTTCTTGCTCTCCCGCGAAACGCCGGAGCCGCCGGCGGAGCCGGTGCGGGTCAGCCAGAACGACGGCGGGGCGCCGACGCTGACCAACGATCCGCTCGGCATCGATCCCACGACGGACCCCACCGATGACCGCGCCGGTAAGGACACGACCTCCTCACCGGCGGATGAACCTTCCGGCGAAGTTGCCCCGGAGACGGGGCCCGAAGCCGCCGAGCCTCGAGCGGAGCCGGAGTTGGTCGCTGAGAACCGCCCGGCGCCGAAGCCGGAGCCGCGGAAGGAACCGGTGGCCGCCACGCCTCCGCCCCAGGGGGAGCTCAGCGTGCTGGTGATGCCCTGGGCCAACATCGACTGGATCGAGAACCTCGAGACCGGCGAGATGCTGCCCAGCGGCGCCGCGACGCCGGCCCGGCTGGAACTCCCCGCCGGTCGCTACCGCCTGCGGCTGGTCAACCCCTACGCCGAGCATCAGGTCGACCTGGAAGCGGTCGTTCGCGGCAACCAGCTGACCGAGGTCCGCAAGACCATGCCCGGTTTCGATCCCGAGGCGCTGGCCCGGGAGATCGTCAACCGGGAAGAGGAACGCTCACGATGAGATCGATCTACCGCGTCCTGGCGCTCTTGATCGCGACGACCCTGGCCGCTCCCGCCTTTGCGTTGAGCGACGAGGAGATCTTCCGCGACTTCCCGTTCAACCAGGTCAGCCCGGGCGCCCGCGCCGCCGGACTGGGTGGTGCGTTCATCGCCCTGGCCGACGACTCCACCGCGGCCCAGGCCAACCCGGCCGGGTTGATGAACCTGCGCCGCCCGGAACTGTTCGTCGAACTGCGTTCCCGCGGTTACGACAGTTCCTCGGTGGGCGTGGCCGGCCCGATCGACGGTGATTTCTTCCAGGGGCAGATCAACGTCGGCGCTTCGTCGATCCCCGAGTCGAGCTTCGGTCCGACCTTCATCTCCTACGTGGTGCCCTTCGAGCGGGTCTCCTTCGGGTTCTCCCGGTTGGAGAGCCTCAACATCGAGACCCGCACCCGCAACGGCTTCCGGCTGACCGGCCAGGAAGCGATCGTCGACTTCGACCCCAACACCGGCGAGCCGATCATCACCGGCTTTCAGCCGGTGGACCTCAACCTGACCGCCGAGGCGGACGTCGACGCGTTGATCGAGCAGTACAACGTGGCCGTGGCCTTCAACCTGCACCGGACTCTGTCGGTGGGGCTGACCGCCGTCTACGGCCGGGCCGACGTCAACGGCCGGGTCGACAACCTGTTCACCGACGCCGCCGGCCCGCTGTTCCAGAACCCGACCCTGGACTACGCGACCCGTATCAACGATTCCGACAGCGACGTGGCCTACAACGTCGGGGTGCTGTGGCGTCCCGGCCGCGGCGTGGTCAGCATCGGTGGCGTGTACCGCAAGGGACTGCAGTACTCCCTGCGCGAGCGGATCGAGGATCAGGGGGTGCGTGCCGATCAGGCCCAGCGTCTGTTCGGCCGGACCTTCGAGAACCAGATCAACACGCCGGACACCTACGGACTGGGGATCTCGTTCCGGCCCAGCGAGCCCTGGACGATCCTGCTCGACGTGGTGC
>CAZBZH010000574.1:0-3334 GCA_964496265.1 uncultured Acidobacteriota bacterium
CCGAGACGATCCTCGAGTGTGGGCGCACCCTGTCGGTCATCCTCAACGATGTGCTGGATCATTCGCGGATCGCGTCAGGAGACTACGAGTTGCTCGACGAGCCCTTCGATCTGCGTCGTTGCCTCGCCGACAGCCTGGCGCTGCATCGAGAGGCGGCGCGGAACGAGTCGATCGGGGCAGAGCTGCGCTACGACCCGTCGCTGCCGGCAGCCGTCCGCGGCGACGCCCACCGGATCAGTCAGATCGTCGGCAACCTGCTGGGCAATGCATTCAAGTTCACCGAGCGGGGAGCCGTGCACCTGGCCGCGGAGAAGCGAGGCGATCAACTCGTGCTCAGCGTCGAGGACAGCGGCATCGGGATGGACGAGGAGGCGCTGAACCGCCTGTTCAAACCTTTCACCCAGGCGGACGGCACGATCAGCCGGCGCTACGGCGGAACCGGGTTGGGGCTGACCATCGCCTTGCAACTGGTCGAACTGATGGACGGCCGAATCGAGGTGGAGAGCGTGCCCGGGCAGGGAAGCACCTTCCGGGCCATCCTCCCGCTGCGCGAAGGGGACCTCGCTCAGGTTCAGCCTGCCGACGGAGCCGAGCTGCAGCTCCCCGGGGGAGTCGTGCTGGTCGTCGACGACGCACCGGTCAACCTGCTCGTGGCCCGCCTGTTGCTGGAGCGTCTGGGTTTCGAGGTTCACGTCGCCGAGAACGGTCCGGCCGCGATCGAGTCCTGCCGCGAGCGATCGTACGACGCGATCCTGATGGACATGCAGATGCCCGAGATGGACGGGATCGAAACCACCCGGGCCCTCCATGAGGAACTGCCCGGCTGGGATCCCTGTCCGGTCATCGCCCTGACGGCCAATGCCCTGGCGGAGCATCGGGAGCAGTGCCTGGCCGCAGGGATGGTCGATTTCGTCGAAAAGCCGGTGGACGAGCAGAAGCTGGTCGAGACGCTCCGTGCCCATCTAGCGCTTCACCCACCCGGAGGAGCAGGGTAAGCTGCCCGTTGCGGTCTGTTGACGCCGCGAGGGGGGGCTCTTGATTCGTTTCGGTTCCATCGACATCTTCTGGACGTCGCTGTTCCTGCTGCTGATGGTGGGCGGGGCCTTCTGGTTCTACCGCCTGGCGCGGCGTTCGGAGTCCGACTTCTTCCTGGCCGGCCGGGGCTTGCCCTGGTGGCTCCCCGCCTCGTCGGTGTTCAGTACCCACACCGCCACCGACACGCCGATGTGGATCACCGGCGTGGTCTACAAGGATGGGCTGCGCGGGCTCTGGTACACCTTCTTCAGCGCCTGGACCGCCATCGGCGCCTTCGTCGCCGCCCGGATCTTCCGCCGCTCCCTGGCCTACACCCAGGCGGAGTGGCAATCCCTGCGCTTCTCCGGACTGGGTGCCGAACTGCTGCGCGGCTGGATGGCCGGCTGGCAGGTGTTCATGAACATGTTCATCCTCGGCTGGGTCGGCATCGCCATGGGCAAGGTCGGCGAGCTGGTCTTCGGCTGGCCGGTCTGGGTCGGTCTGATCGTGCCCAGCCTGATCACCGCGATCTACACCCTGGCCGCCGGCTACTGGGGCGTGGTGATGGGGGACTTCCTCCAGGGGATCGTCGCCGTCTTCGCCATCCTGCTGGTCTCGCTGGTCGGTGTCGTCGCCGCGGGCGGGCCGACCGAGATTACCGGCAAGCTGGTCGAGCTGGGCCAGGAGTGGCGGCTCGATCCCTTTGCCTTCACCGGAGTGTCCGACGGCGAGTTTCCGATGTTGTGGTGGTTGACCATGTTGGTCATTGCCGTGGTCGGCGGCTTTGGCATGGGCACCAGCATCGACTGGTACGTCGAGGCGCAACGCATCCAGTCGGCCAAGACCGTGCGGGACGCGACCTACGGGCTGTGGGCCGGCGGCGCGATCACCCTGATTCGCAACGCCTTCTGGGCGGTGTCGATCCTGGCCTTCTTCGTGATGCTGCCGGACATCAAGGACACGGCGGTCTCGGAGCTCGGCTGGTTCCGGCTCGGCTTCGAGCTGCTGCCGATGGGATTGATCGGCGTGTTCTTCGGCGCGATCCTGGCGATCCACCTCTCGACGATCTCGTCGCATCTCAACCTGGGGGCGCTCTACTTCACCCGGGATCTCTACCAGCGTTACCTCAACCCCGAGGCCAGCGAGAAGAAGCTGGTGGTCGTGGGCCGCTGGACCACGGCGGTACTGCTGATCGGTTCTTTCTTCTACGGGATGATGATGGAGGAGATCACCCAGTGGTTGATCTTCGCCCTGTGGTTGATGAGCGCGGGCATCTGGCTGCCCAACATCCTGCAGGTGGTCTGGTGGCGCTTCAATGCCTGGGGTTACCTCGCCGCCTGGATGGCCAACCTGGGCGTCTCCTGGCTGGTGGTCTGGATTCTGCCGGGCTTCAACCTGCTTCCCGAGCTCCCCGACCACATTCAGTTCTGGCTGCTGATGGCGCTGGGCGCCTGCTTCTTCCTGCCGGCGACCTTCCTGACCAAACCGGAGCCGATGGACCGCCTGGTGCAGTACTACGTGATGACCCGCCCCTTGGGCTGGTGGGGGCCGGTGCATCGTGAGGCGGTGCGCCGCGGATTGATCGAGGAGACCACGAAGGAGAGCGGGCCGGTCTCTCGCTCGCTGGGCATCCGTCGTTCGTGGACGGCCGAGGCGGCCCAGGAGTGGACCCGGGAGGACTGGATCGCGATCCTGCTCTCTCCGCTGGTCTACACCGGCCTGCTGTTCGGGCTGGTGCAGGTGCTGCTGATGCAGATGGAGGGCTTCGCCCTGCTCGGCGCGGCGGTGCTCGGCACCTTCGTCATCTACTGGGTGATCGACCCGAAACTGAAGGCGGTCTCCGAGGAGTTCGAAGCGGGGCAGGCCAAGTTCCTCGACGAGGTCGAGGCCCGCAGCCGCTGGGAGGAGGCGTGATGGACAAGGGACTCGCCACGTTGATCGGGATGAGCATCGCCTACGTTGCCTCCTTCGTCGGCCTGGGGCTGGCCTGGTGGTCGTACCGGAAGAGAGGAGGCAAGCCATGATCCCCGCCGAACCGCCGCTGACCGGCTTCTTCTGGTCCTGGGTCCTGCCCGCCCTGATCTTCGGCGTGTCGCTCTGGGCCACCGTGGCGCTTTACCGCAGGTTCTCCCGTTGAGGCGAACCGCGCGCCCGGTTCTGTCCTCCGCGGTCCTGTCGCGGGGGGCCTTGCTCTCGGGAGCCCTGCTTCTTTGCGCAGCGGTGCTGACGTTCACCGGTTGCGCAGGAGCGAGCGGGAGCGACGCCCCCTTCGATCTGGTCGACCCGTTCATCGGCACCGGCGGCCATGGCCACACCTATC
>CAZBZH010000575.1:0-3332 GCA_964496265.1 uncultured Acidobacteriota bacterium
CGCCGAGGACGACAGTTCGATCCACACCGGTACGTCGACCAATGAATCGGCCTACCAGGGTGGGCTGCAGAACGGACTGACCTACTACGTCAAGGTCCGCGCCGAGAACAAGGACGGCTTCGGACCATGGTCCGCCGAGGTACCGGGAACGCCGGAGGCGCCACGGGCGCCGAGCGCGCCGCTGAACCTGACGGTCACTCCCGAAGACGGCGGCCTGTTCATGGACTGGGACCCGCCGAGCGACCCTGGAAGCTCGGCAGTCCTCGACTATGAATGGGAGCTCGAAGGGATTCACGACAACATCTCCCAGAGCGGGACCACGAGCCAGACCTTCGCGGAATCCCACGAGCTGACCAACGGCAACCTGTACGAGGTCCGTGTTCGGGCGCGCAATGCCCACGGATACGGCCCCTGGACCGACTGGGTAGAGGGCCTGCCGAAGTAGACGTCAGCGTCGACATCGAACTCTACCGGGCCGCCCTCGAAAGAGGGCGGCCCTTTTCTTGTCAGGCTTCGAACGGATCCCGCACCGACAGACTACTGAAGCGTCGGAAGTCCTGGTCGCGGGTGTACAAGGTCGGGACCTGGTTCTGCCGCAGGATCGTCGCCAGGTGAGCGTCAGGCACGAGGTTTCCGCGCACCGCCTGCTTGCCGGTCAACGCGAGGTAGGCCGCGAAGAACCCCTTGCGTTCGCCGATCGCCCGCACGTTCGGCTGCCCCAGCAACGACTCAACGTTCTCCGTTGCCTGTGCCGGGGACAGTGGCGAGCGAAAGATCCGGGGGTGCGTGGCGATACGCACGTAGGACATCAACGTCAGCCAACTCAAACAGAACAGATCCTCAGCCTGACACGCGCTGCGTAGAAACTCGCCGGCCGCTTCCTGATGCGGACTGGACTGGTCGGATGCATAGAGCAGGACGTTGCAATCGACCGAGAAACTCACGGTTCGTCTCGGTCCAACTCAGCGTAGAGCGCTTCCTTGTCCGAGATATCGATCAAGGGCTCCATGTCCTTGGAGACCCACTCGAGCGTTGCGGCGTTCGGTGATGCGGCGCGGCGGCTGAGGGCCTCAGCCAACAAACGAGAGACGATCTTGCCCATAGAGGTCTTCTCCTTCTGCTGGAGGCGCCGGATCTCCTCGAGAATCGAGGGGTCGATGTCGAGGGTGGTTCGGGACATAGTTCTGAGTATACGAATAGATTCACCAGATGCAACGATACAACACATCAGATGTTCGTTTTTTACTCGCTTCCGAGGTGGCCTGACCTTCACACTCGGCAGACCAGCCCCTTCAGATAGCCCGCCTCAGGAAAACTCAGCGCCACCGGGTGATCCGGCGCCTGATCCAGCCGGCGCTCGATCCAGGCATCCCGTCCGGCGTCCAACGCCGCGTCGGCGACGATCTTCTGGAACAACGGCGGCGTCATGTGCCCGGAACAGGAGAAGGTGATCAGGCGGCCGCCGGGGCGCAGCAGCTTGAAGCCCAGCAAGTTGATGTCCTTGTAGCCCCGCGCCGCCTTCTCGACCTGCATCTTCGACTCGGCGAACTTCGGCGGGTCGAGCACGATCAGGTCGAAGTCCCGGCGGGAGTCGCGGAAGGTGCGCAGCACCTTGAAGGCGTCCCCTTCGATGTCCTCGACCTGCGCGTTGGCGAACCCGTTGCGCCGCAGGTTTTCCCCGGCGGCGGCGAGCGCCGGCGCCGAAGTTTCGATCTGTGTGAGGCTCGACGCTCCGCCGGCAAGGGCGGCAACGCCGAAACCGCCGGTGTAGGCGAAGACGTTGAGCACGTCGCCACCCTCCGCCAGCTCACGGGCGATACGGCGATTGACCCGCTGATCGAGATAGAAGCCGGTCTTGTGTCCCCGACGTAGGTCGACACCGTAGCGGCACCCCTCTTCGTCGATCTCGACCTGCTCCGGTGGTTCCTCCCCGTCCAGCGGGCCACTGCGCGGTTCGAGCCCCTCCTTGCTTCGCACGTCTGCGTCGGATCGCTCGTAGCAAACGCACCCGGGCAACGCCGCGTGAAGCGCATCCACGACCTCGCCTCGCCGCGCCTCTGCACCCGACGACAGAAAATGAACGACCAGCCAACGGTCGTAGCGATCGACGATCACGCCCGGTAAGCCGTCGGATTCGGAGAACACCACCCGGCCGCACACACCGGCACTCGACGCCCCGTCGCGTGAGAGCATCGGGTCCCTGCGAGCGAGCGCCCGCCCGATCCGCTCGGCGACGAACGCCTCGTCGACACTCTGCTGCGAGTCGAAGGTCCAGGCGCGGATGGCGATCTGGGACTCCGGCGACCAGGCACCCCGCGCCAACCAGGTCCCCTCGTGATCGACCACGTCGACAGTGCCGCCAGGCGCGCACTCGCCTTCCACGCGCTCGATGGCGTTGCGAAACACCCAGGGGTGGCGCCGGCGCAGCGAGCCCTGTCGCCCGGACTTCAACATCACCTGCGGGATCGAATCGCCGGCTGAGGCGTCACGCTGGCTCACGCGCTTTCCCCTTCCGCCGCCTGGCTCGACACGCCGCCGGAAACGATGAAGGTCATCGCCGCGGTACTGTCGATCTCCAGCGGCTGAACCCGCTCGCGGGGCACGATCACCACGTTGCCCGCAAAGTTGTAGGACTGGGGGATGTACACCGAGGCGTGCCCGGGCATACCCAGCTCTTCGAGATCGTCCCGGGTCAGAAAGCCGAACAGCGCCAACTGGCTCCCCTCCGCGGGCAGGATCGCCACCGGCTTATCGAAGCGCTTCTTCTCACCGACGAAGGCCCCAATCAGATCCTTGAGGGCGTTATAGAGCAGCTTGATCAGCGGGAGTCGCTTGAATACCTGATCGGTCAACGCAAACAACCAGCGGGTGGCGATGTTGCTGGCCAGGAAGCCGATCAGGGTAATCAGCACCAGGGTGATCACGATGCCGGCCCCAGGCACCCGACGGTCGAGCAACGGCTCGATGTTGATCCATCCGTCGATGGTGACGAACACGATCCAGGCGACATAGACGGTCACGCCGATCGGCGCCACGATCAGCAGTCCGCGCAGAAAGTACTTGCCGAGGCTGGGAAACACGTCTCCTCCTTTGCCGCCCGGGGGCTCGGGCGGCCCTGGCCGGACCGGCGATCGGAACAAATCGGCGATCCAAGGCGCTCGATGGTAGCGCCTGGACCGGAGCGGGTCCTACACTTCCCCGCGATGCAGCCCCACGAGCAAGCCCTCGAGGCCCTGGCCGACGCCTACGGCATCGAGCGGAACTACACCGACGGCCTGGGCCGGGAGCGTCAGGCCTCCCGGGAGACCCTGCTCCACGTGCTGCGTGCCCTG
>CAZBZH010000576.1:0-3332 GCA_964496265.1 uncultured Acidobacteriota bacterium
ACGCCACCCGCCGCCCCAACAAAGTGAAGCCGAAGGTCGCGAAGCTTAAGGGAGCCCTAGTTTTGGAACGCCGAGGACGAGTCCGAAGCCGGCTTGTCGGAAGCCGAGCCGTCGCCGCCTCCCTGGGCCTCGCGCAGGGCGATGCGTTCCTCGAGCATCGAGGCGATCCGCTGGGTCAACTCCTGGTAGACCCAGCCGCCCCGCTGCTTCATCCGCAGGTAGGCCTCTTCGATGTCGAGGGCCAGGATGATGCGGTTGGCGTCGGTGTTCAGCTCACCCATGCGATGGGTGCCGATCCGCTCGAAACCGAGGATGCGGGTGTGGAACTTGAGCGGCGAGTGGACCTCGCCCTCGAACACGTCGGTCAGCAGGTGGGTGTAGCCCCGCTGGACCACCTCGAGGATGCCCTCGGCCATCAGCTTGACCACGATGCGCGGCTTGCCGCGGTACTCCTCGCGGATCATGAAGCGGCCGACCTCGACGATCCGGGCACGGGCGGCCAGGGCCTTCCAGTCGACCCCGCCCTTGAGCTGGACGTCGTACCCCGGCGGGAAGTCCAGCGGCGGATCGTAGAGCAGCCGCAGCAGGCCGGCCGGCTTGCCGGCGACCCGAGCCATGTACCAGGAGACCGAGGAGCCGTGGGGGAAGGCATCCAGCGCCTTCTCGGCGATCCACCCCTTCTCCTTGATGTACACGTCTTCCAGCACGGCGAGGGCGTCCGGCTTCTGGCTCTCGGAAACCAGCCTTTCGACCGTCACGACCTCGTTCGTAGCTTCGGCTCTCGCCATCCAATCCTCCGGGAATCCCTCGGTTCGCTGGGGGCCTTCTCCTCGGCCGGGGCCTTGCCCGACAGGCCGGAGATCGCCTCCATGACGTGCAGGGTAACCTGCTTCTCGGCCTCACGCACGGCGGACGTCCGCTTGCCCTCCTGGCTACGGGCCAGTCGGACCTCCTCCTCGAACCGCAGCGGCGTGCCGATCCGGTAGATCATTCTAGGGTAGGAGGGCACTTTTTGCGCCGATCCTCTGCCCTCGAAGTCGATTCCGACCGGCAGAACCGGCGCTCCGGTGGACAGCGCCAGACGTGCAACCCCCCGGTGGCCTGGCCGCAGGCGGTGGGGATCCCGGTTGCGGGTGGCCTCGGGGTAGATCCCGAGCCAGCCCCCGCGCTCGAGGATCTCCCGGGAGACCTCCACCGGGTCCCGCTGCTCGGCGTTCTCCCGGATCCGCTCGAAGAACTTGTAGCGCGCCTTCTTGCGCCAGACCGGAATCGACCCGCCGGTGCGCGCCATCCAGCCGAAGATCGGCACGTAGAGGTACATCCAGTCGATCATGAAGTGGACCTTGTGCCCGCCCCGCAGCCAGATCAAAAAGCAGGGCGTCAGCGCCGACTCCAGCGAATTCAGGTGGTTGGCGGCCACGATCATCGGGCCCGGGTGGTCCAGGCGCTCGGGGTTCTCGACCCGGCAGCGCCGGAACATCAACAGCAGCGTCAGGCGGATCGCCAGCCGTTCCCGGCGGTTCAGCGGCGGCATCTTGCGCCCGAAGATCCGGCGGATCGAGTCGACGGCCAGGATGTTCGCGGGCTTGGCGGACGCTTCGGACATCGGGCTCCGTGTCGGGTTCCGGGGAGTGGGTTTTGTCGCGACCGCCGTTGCCTGGCGGCCGGGAAGCGGTCACAATGCCCGCTCTCTCGCGGCGGGCCGTGCTCGCCGCCGCCGCATTGTAGAGCATGCGTCCCGCCGGGCTCCCGCCGGCGCCATGGAGGCCCGGTCGTGGCCCACAGCCCGGTGATGAAATCCGGACCGGCCATGCTGCGCACCGTTCGTCAGGAACGGGACCGGGGTCTGCTGCTCCGCGTCGGGCTGCGGGCCAAGGATCGGTTCGAGTCCTTTATCGCCTCAGGTTCGATTCACGGCGATCCGGGGATCTACGACAACGAGGCCTTCCCCTGGGCCGCCCGCCTCGAGGCCGGCTGGCGGGACATCCGCGCCGAGCTGGACGCGGTGCTGCCCGAGGCGGCGGGGCTGCCGGCGGTCGGCGACATCCTGACCCCCGCCCGCAACATCACCGCCGATCAACGCTGGAAGTCCTTCTGGCTGGCCGGATACGGCATGGAGTGCCGGGAGAACGCCCGCCGCTGCCCCCGCACCATGGAGTTGCTGGGGGAGATCCCCGGGCTGCGCCTCGCCTTCTTCTCGATCCTCTCGCCGCGCAAGCACCTGCCCTCCCACCGCGGGGCCTACAACGGGCTGCTGCGCTATCACCTGGCGCTGAAGGTGCCCGGTCCGCCGATGGCCTGCCGCATTCGCGTGGGCAACCGGACCGTCGGCTGGGAAGAGGGCAAGAGCCTGGTGTTCGACGACACCTTCCACCACGAGGTGTGGAACGACACCGACGAGACGCGGGTGGTGCTGTTCGTCGACTTCGCCCGTCCGCTGCGGCCGCTCCACGACCGGTTGAACCGCCTGTTGCTGCGCGGCGGAACGGCGCTGCTGCCCTTCCTGCGGGACGGGCGGAAGCGCTACCGGGACTGGGAGCGCCGTTTCTACGACGGACGCCCCTAGAGCGTCCCGTCGGGACGGATCGTGGCCTGAGCGCCGACAGGCGCGGACGACCGGGGACGCTAGTTGGCGCGCCCCATGTAGCTGCCGTCGATGGTGCTGACCTTGACCACTTCCCCTTCGTTGATGAACGGAGGCACCTGGACCACGTGACCGGTCTCGAGCTTGGCCGGCTTGCGCTGGGCCGAGGCGGTGGCGTCCTTGATGCCGGGGTCGGTCTCGACCACCTTGAGGTTGACCGAGCCCGGGAGCTGCACGCCCAGCGGGGTGGTCTCGTGCCACTCGACGGCGACCTCCGACTCGGGGATCAGGTACTTGACCGCGTCGCCGAGGGTGTCCTCGGTCAGCTGGATCTGTTCGTAGGATTCGCTGTCCATGAAGTGGTACCCGTCGGGATCGTTGTACAGGTACTGCATGTTGCGGGTCTCGATGATCGCCCGCTGGACGTCGTCGTCGGAGCGGAAGCGGATCTCGGTCTGGGTCCCGTCCAACAGGTTGCGCAGCTTGGTCTGGACGTGGGCGCGGCCCTTGCCCGGCGTGACGTGGTCCATCACAAGCACCTTGTAGAGCTTGCTGTCGATCAGGAGCACGTTTCCCTTGCGAATGTTCGTAGCTTTCACGACTGTCCTCGATGGGTCCCTGGTACAGATGAGTCCCTGACGCATGAGTCCCTGACACAGGGGGCTCGGGTTCCGGCGGGTGCCGCCAACCCCTGCAATTTAGCGGATTTCCCCGGTTTGCGTCACCCCCGCACGGTCAGCTTGGTATA
>CAZBZH010000577.1:0-3331 GCA_964496265.1 uncultured Acidobacteriota bacterium
CGAGACTCCCAGGACTCCTCGGCGTTCTTGATGTTGGCGTGGCGGGGGGCCTCGGCGAACGAGGCATCCCCCCACGGATACCGGCCACCCTCGGTGCCCCGCGCCGCCTTCTCCCACTCCTGCTCGCTGGGCAGCCGGCCCCTCGCCCAGGCGCAGAAGGTCGACGCGTCCTGCCAGTCGATGCAGTTCATCGGGAAACCGTCACGGCCGGGCTGTAGCCAGTTGCACTTGTTGTTCGGATCGTCATCGATCCGGGGGCCGAATCCCGGAGTGCCGACTCTCGCGGTCGGACAACCGCCGGCATCGACGCAGGCGGCGTACTCCCCCACCGTGACCTCGTGGCGATCGATGCGGAACGCGGGCAGCGTCACGGTCTGTTCGGGGAGGTCGAACCGGGTACAGTGCGGATCCTGCTCCCGGTCACAGCCGAAGACGAACGGGCCCGCGGGCACGAGGACCGCAGCCGACGCCCGTTGGACAGCGTTCGCCCCCGTGTCGTCGTGAACGCCGATCCAACAGGCCAGCAGTGCGGCGATCGCTACCACCCCATGACCTCGAGGCGGCTCTCGATGTGTTTCGAGTCGGCGACGAGGACAGCGGGGATATCCAGCTTCCCCTGGACCATGGTGGTCATGATCCCGTAACACTTCCCCTCGCGCTTGCTCTGGGGCAACTCGTCCAGTGCCGCCTGGGCAGCCCGCCGGGTGATCGAGATCTTCCGGGTCATCTCGTCGAGCACGGCGCTCATCGCCGACGGCCCCTGGCTGGTCTTGATCGCCTCCAGCTGGTCGTTGCGGATGATTCCCGCCACGTCGAGATAGTCGAAGTTCACCCGTTTCCAGTCGGCGAACACCGCGTCGAAGCGCTCGTGCACGTTGAGGCCGTTGGGGGCGACTTCGGGGACCTCGGCCTTGCACGCCTTGACCCAGGTTTCGAGCCGAACCTTCTCCTCGACGATCGCGTTGGCGGCCGCCACGTCACGGGGAGTCAGCTGGGGCGTCTCGGCGAGAGTGAGCGGGCCGGCAAGCAGCAGAAGAGCGGTGATCCGGAACATCGTCGTCAGCTTCATCGTTCGTTCTCCTCGTGTGCCGGCCGTCGAGCGTCCCGGCGGTGATCGTTCGCGGCCCACCGGACCGCGTTCAATGTCACAGAGAAGCGAATGCATGCCGAGGTTTCGCGCAAAACCTCGAGGCGCGGTTGCGTCTCTTTGCGACGACGGCGGCTCGATCCGCCGAGGAGGAGACACGCCATGAACGGAACGCACCGCTACAAGCCGGCCCCGCTCGCCGCTCCCATCGAGCTCGAGATGAACGACGACCGCATCGTGTTGCGCGATGCGCATGGACGGACACGCCACGACCTGTCGCTGGCCGGCGTCCGCCGCGTGCGCTGGTACCAGCAGTACGCCAACCGGATGCTGTTCCGCACCCTGGAACTCGAGACCGGCTCGGGGCGGGTCAAGCTGCACCAGGCGGCACGGGCCGCCGCCGGAACCGGCAACACGGACCTGCGGGGGTACATGGGCGCGGTTCGCGCGGTACTCGCCGCCCTCGCGACCCACCGGCCGGAACTCGAGGTCGAACAGGGAGCTCCGGCCCTCCAGCGCTGGTTCCACTTCAGCCTGACCGCCCTGGTGAGCCTGGTGCCGCTCTTTCCCCTCGGCGCCCTGCTCGACCGCCGGGACGCCGCCGAACTGTGGTGGGCCGCGGCTCTACTGGGCGGACTCACGCTGATCGGGTTGGTCTTCGCCTGGATCAACCGCCCCTGGCGAAGCCCCGAACGCAGGGCTCCGCAAGAACTGCTGACGACCTTGACTACCGAGCGCGCAACCTGACCGCACCGTTTCTTCTGTTGAAGGTGAACCGGATAACGATCGGAGCCGGACGACGAGGGCTCCACGGAGGTAGAGCATGAGAAAGCTGCAATCGATCCTTTGTGTCCTGATCGGGCTCGCGCTGGTGTCTTTCGCCTGGTACGAATCGGGCGGGCGCGACGGAGAGTTCGAGATCGCCTACCTGCTCCGCGATAGCGACCATCTGCTGTACGCGGTCGGTGGCCTGGTCTTCCTCGGCACCGGCATCTTTGATCGCCTGATCTCGCGCAAGCGCTCGGTCGAGGCTCCGACCGCCGGCGCCTGAACCCATGACTCCCTTCGCCGTCATCCTCCTGCTCCTGGCCGGCACGGCCGGGGGTAGGGAGGTGGCATCCCCCGTCTCGGGCAACCTGCCGAGCCCGCCGTGGATCTGCCGCAGTGAAGAACCGCTGCGGAGCCCCTTCGACTGCGAGGGGTTCGTCGACGATCGCGGACCGGACCGGCGCTTCTTCCGCCTGGCCAGCGGCCGGGCCGACCTGGCGCGCTGCCGGACTGTTCGGGCAGGGGTCGCCGACGAGGAACTACTGAAGCACGGCTGGACGGTGCGGCACCGCCAGACTCCCTGCCAGCGCTTCGGGCTGCCGCGCGGGTTCCGCTGCATGGCGTACGCGCGAGAGGCGGACGCGCCCCAGCTACGTGTCGAGGGCTACGACCGGAACTGCAGGAGCGGCATCGACCTGCGGACCAGCCACGCCCCGTGGGTCGACGCCTGCCTCGACGGGCGCTTCCTCTCGCAGGAGCAGCGGCGTGCCCTGCGGATCGCCGTGCAGGCCGCGCCGCCGGCCGGACTGCGACAGGTGATCCGCTCCGTCGACCGGGCCGGCACGTCGCCGTCGCGGCCGGCGTGCCGCCACCTGGTCACCCGGGGCAACCTGACCATCCCCACGCTGCGGCCGGATCTCGAGCCAGGCGACCGGATCGTGATCCGCGGCAACGCCTGGCCCAGGCTCCGGATCGAACCCTAACGCCGGGCGCTCAGCTTCGCGCCGTTCTTGACGCCCACCTGGTGGATCTTCATCAGGTTGGTCGAACCGGGCACACCCACCGGCGCGCCGCAGAGCACCACCACCAGGTCTCCCCGCTCGGCCAGCTTGCCCCGCAACAGGGCCCGGTCCAGCTCGGCGAACATCGAATCGATCGACCTGGCCTTGCCCGCGGCCCGCGGGTTCACCCCCCAGATCAGGCCGAGCTGGCGGCGCACCGACTGCACCGGCGAGAAGGCCAGGATCGGCGTGCGCGGCCGGAAGCGGGAGACCGCCCGGGCGGTCGACCCGCTCTCGGTGAAGGCGACCACGTAGCGCGCACCGACGTTGCGCGCGGTGCGGCAGGCCGCCAGGCTCGCCGCCTCGGCCACCGAGAGGCTCTCGTAATCCGGCAGCTTGACCTTGACCCGTCCGGACTTCTCCGCCTCGCGGGTGATGCTGGCCATCATCGAAACCGCCTCGACCGGGTAGTCCC
>CAZBZH010000578.1:0-3328 GCA_964496265.1 uncultured Acidobacteriota bacterium
GGCTACTACGACGACGGCCGTTACTACGACGACGGACGGGAGACCGTGCGGGTCCAGGGTAACGTCCCCTCGGTGATCGAAACCGACGTGCGTCCCCGGCGGGCAACGGTGACCCTCAACGGGGTCGATGTCGGCCGCGCCCGGGATTACAACGGCACCTGGGATGAGCTGGACGTCAGCGTCGGCCAGCACGTGATCGAGTTCAGCTACCGGGGCTACCAGACCCTGCGCTACCACGTCACCGTGGAGCCCGGCCAGCGCCTGGTGATCTACGAGCGGCTGGAGAAGGGCGAGGGCCTGGATCCGCGTTCGACCACCGGACACACGCGAATCGTGCGTCCACCGAAGCCGGCGGCAGCCACCGGACCGACCCCGTCGATGCGAACCGAGGTGGGAACCCCCTCGGCGAGGGTGCCCGCGCCCCGGACCGCGCCTACCCGGACTGCGCCCAGCCGGGCGGAGGCCCGTGAGGAGATGCGGGATGACGCCGGCCTACGGCGTGGATTGCTGCGCCTCGAGGTCTCTCCCGACGACGCCGCGATCTACCTGGACGGCGAGTTCCTGGCCCGGGCCGACGAGCTGTCGCGGCTCCACGGCGCGCTGCCGGTGGCCACGGGGATCCACACCATCGAGGTGGTGCGTCCCGGCTACGACAGCCGGACCATCGAGTTCGAGGTGGAAGAAGGGGACCCGACCGAGGTGACCGTGCGCCTCGAGCGTCGCTAGCGGCGGCTAGCTCAGGCTGCGCAGGTTCTTGCCCGGCTTGAAGCGGATGGTCTTGCCGGGAGGAATGCGGACTTCCCGGCCCGTCCGGGGGTTGCGCCCGATCCCTTTCTTGCGGGGTTTGACCTGGAACACGCCGAATCCGCGCAGTTCGATGCGCTCGCCGCGCTGCATCGCGCCCTTCATCGCGTCGAAAACGGCCTCGACGGCCTCGACCGCCTTCACCTTCGTGATCTTGGCCTCTTCGGCGACTTTGTTGATGATGTCGGCTTTAATCATCCGGCCTAACCTCCAGGTCGCGACAGTGTATGGAGCGCCGGACGGGGTGTCAAGCGGTCGTTTCCGCCTAACCCTCATTGAAAGCTACACTTAGCAGTGCTAGCGTCTCCGGCGTGACCTCTCCGATCGTCGCTATCGTGGGCGCCCCCAACGTGGGCAAGAGCACCCTGTTCAACCGGCTCATCGGTCGCCGTCAGGCGATCGTGACGCCTCAGGCCGGGGTGACCCGTGACCGCCAGTACGGCCAGGTCGAGGCCCCCTGGGGCACCTTCCGGCTGATCGACACCGGCGGCCTGACCCCCGGCGAAGATGCCCCGTTCCAGAAGGAAATCGAACAGCAGGCGGAACTGGCCCTCTCCGAGGCCGACCTGATGCTGTTCCTCGTCGACGCCCGGGCCGGTGGTACCGCCTTCGATCAGGAGTTGGCCGCCCGGCTGCGCAAGCATCCGCTCCCGCTGATCCTGGTGGCCAACAAGGTGGACTCCGAGCGCCAGGCGTCCCTGGTCGACGCGCTCTACGAGCTGGGCCTGGGTGGAGCCATCCCGATCTCCGCGGAGCACGGAATCGGCGTCGACGAGTTGCTGGATGCCGTCGGCGAACACCTGGCGGCCCAGTTCGACGAAACCGCCGGGGCCGAAGAGGCTGCCCCGCAGGTCGAGCTCCTGGAGCCCTCGGTCGACGAGGAGGCCCGGGAAGCCGGGCACGAGGAGGGGACCGGCCGGCGGGACTCGGGGCCGCCCCCCGAGGGGATCCGGGTCGCCATCGTCGGCCGACCCAACGTGGGCAAGTCGTCGATCCTGAACCGGCTGCTGGGCGAAGAGCGGGTGATGGTCAGCGACATCGCCGGCACCACCCGGGATTCGATCGACACCGTGCTCGAGATCGACGGCCGGCGCTACATCCTGATCGACACCGCCGGCATGCGCCGTCGCGGCCGGCCCAAGGAGGCGGTCGAGGTCTTCTCGGTCAACCGCGCCCGCAAGTCGATCGAGCGGGCCGATGTGACGGTGCTGGTGTTGGACGGCTCCGAGGAGTTCGCCGCCCAGGACGCCCACATCGCCGGCTACGTGGTCGACGCGTTCAAGCCGATGGTGGTGGCGATCAACAAGTGGGACCTGCTCGAGGACCGGGAACAGAAGGCCAAGGACTGGGAGGAGAAGATCCGCTGGCGGCTGCGCTTCGTGAAGGAAGCCCCGCTCATGTTGATCAGCGCCAAGACCGGTCAACGGGTCGACAAGCTGATGGACCATGTCGACCGGCTCTACGAGTGCGCCGGCATCCGCGTCCCGACGCCCGAGCTCAACCGCTGGCTGCAGCGCATCTCACGGGCCGAACAGGGTGCGCCGGCCAAGGGGCGCAGCGTGCGCCTGCTCTACGCGGCCCAGACCGGAGTCCATCCGCCGACATTTACCCTGTTCTGCAACGACCCCCGCAAGATCCACTTCTCCCTCGAGCGTCATCTGCAGAATAGCCTGCGGGAAAACTTCGGGTTCGGAAACGCGCCGATCCGGCTGTTCTTCCGCGCGCGCCGGGACACCAGGGAGCGGGGCTCCTGACCCGGCTCAAGTCCCGAACAGAGCCGCCGATGGCATGCCGGATCGGCTCCTCCACACGCTTGACCCCCTATGGGGGCGGATATATGTTCCGCCAGGGCTGGGAAGGCCGGTCTTTTGATCGGCGTCGGCCGGTTTTTGGTCCGATCGAGGCCCACGCTGCGGTTCGAAATACATCGTTCTTCGCGAATTCGGGGTAGGGGACTGTTTGATGGTTCTGTTTAACTACGCAACCAAGGAACTTACCGCCAAGGTGGTCTACTACGGGCCCGGTCTCTGCGGTAAGACCACGAACCTCCAGTACATCCACCAGAACCTGCCCGAGAACATCAAGGGCAAGATGCTGGCCCTGGCGACGAAGACCGACCGCACGTTGTTCTTCGACTTCCTGCCGATCGACCTGGGCGAGATCCGGGGTATGAAGACCCGCATCCAGCTCTACACCGTCCCGGGTCAGGTCTTCTACAACGAAACCCGCAAGCTGGTACTGAAGGGAGCCGACGGCATCGTGTTCGTCGCCGACTCCCAGGAACAGATGCTCGCCGCCAACGTCGAGTCCTACCGCAATCTGGAAGAGAACCTGCGCGGCCACAAGATGAACCTGGCCGAGATCCCCCACGTGATCCAGTTCAACAAGCGCGACCTGCCCAAGCTGGCGGGCATCGAGCAGATGAACGCCGCGATCAACAAGTACAACGCGCCGTTCTACGAGTCGGTGGCGACCACCGGCATCGGCGTGCAGGACACCCTCAAGGCCATCACCAAGCTGGTCT
>CAZBZH010000579.1:0-3327 GCA_964496265.1 uncultured Acidobacteriota bacterium
ATCGCCGAGGGCGGCTACCGGCTGGACAACAACTGCGGCGACGACGGCGGCCAGACCGTCCACCACCTCCACGTGCACCTGCTCGGGGGGCGGGGGCTGACATGGCCGCCTGGTTGAGTCTGGGCTAGAATCCCCGTTCTACCTGCTATCTAACAGCTTCAAACGCGACCGACGCGCCGGTCCCACCACGGGCTACGGCGTGAACCCCCACCCGGAGGCCCTTCATGCGGAATCCCGTGATCGTTAGCGCCGTCAGAACGCCGATCGGCAAGTTCCAGGGAACTCTCTCGTCCATCCCGGCCACCCGGCTGGGCTCGATCGTCATCCGTGAGGCGGTCCAACGGGCGGGCATCGACCATGGCGAGATCGACGAGGTCCTGATGGGCAACGTCGTCGGCGCCGGTCTGGGCCAGGCTCCGGCTCGCCAGGCGGCCATGGGGGCCGGCCTGCCCGATACGATTCCCGCCGCCACGGTCAACAAGGTCTGCGGCAGCGGCCTGAAGACGGTGATGTTCGCGGCCCAGGCGATCAAGGCCGGGGACGCCGAGCTGATCGTCGCCGGGGGCATGGAATCGATGTCCAACGCGCCGCACATGCTGCTCGGCTCGCGCAACGGCTACCGCATGGGCCACCAGAAGATCGTCGACTCGATGATCCATGACGGCCTGTGGGATTGCTACAACGACTACCACATGGGCATGACCGGCGAGGTGGTCGCCGAGCGCTACGAGGTGACCCGCGAGCAGCAGGACGCCTGGGCGCTGCAGAGCCACCAGCGCGCCGTGGCCGCCATCGACGCCGGCAAGTTCAAGAAGGAGATCGTCGCCGTCGAGGTGCCCCAGCGGAAGAAAGATCCGATCGTCTTCGACACCGACGAGTCCCCCCGGCGGGAGACCTCCCTCGAGGCGCTGGGCAAGCTGCGCCCGGCGTTCAAGCGGGACGGCGGCACGGTGACCGCGGGCAACGCCCCGGGCGTCAACGACGGCGCCTCCGCCACGGTGGTCTGCTCGGCGGCCAAGGCCGAAGCCCTCGGGCTCAAGCCGATGGCCGAGATCGTGGCCTACGCCTCGAGCGGCCTGGCGCCGGAGCTGGTGATGATGGCCCCCGAGACCGCCGTGCGGATGGTCTGGGAGAAGACCGGCTGGGGCGCCGACGAGGTCGACCTCTACGAGTTCAACGAGGCCTTCTCGGTACAGCAGGTCGCCCTGGGCAAGGTGCTCGGTGTCGACGCCTCCAAACACAACGTTCACGGTGGCGCGGTGGCCCTCGGTCACCCGATCGGTGCCTCGGGCGCTCGCTGCCTGACCACCCTGATTCATGCGATGGAAGACCGCGGTGCCAAGAAGGGCATCGTGGCCCTGTGTCTCGGCGGCGGCAACGCGGTTGCCATGGCCGTCCAGCGGAGCTGAACGTGAGCATTCAGAAGATCGGAGTGATCGGCGCCGGCCAGATGGGCAACGGCATCGCCCATGTCGCGGCCTCCGCCGGGCTCGACGTGGTGATGTGCGACATCGAGCAGGCCTTTGTCGACAAGGGCCTGGCCACCATCGACAAGAACCTGCAGCGGGGCGTCGACAAGGGACGCATGACCGCCGAGGAGAAGGCCGCGGTGCTCGGCCGGGTCAGCGGCGCCACCAGCCTCAAGGACCTGGCCGACTGCGACTTCGTCGTCGAGGCGGTGGTCGAGAACCTCGACGTGAAGAGCAAGATCTTCGCCGAGCTCGATTCGGTCTGCCGTGCCGGAGTGATCCTGGCAACCAACACCTCGTCGATCTCGATCACCAAGATCGCCGCCGCCACCGAACGGCCGGAGCTGGTCATCGGCATGCACTTCATGAACCCGGTGCCGGTGATGAAGCTGGTCGAGGTGATCCGCGGGCTCGGCACCTCCGACGAAACCACCAAGACCACCCTGGAACTGGCCGAGAAGCTGGGCAAGACCGCGGTGGAGTGCCGGGACTTCCCCGGGTTCGTCAGCAACCGCGTGTTGATGCCGATGATCAACGAGGCGATCTACTGCCTCTACGAGGGGGTCGGCGAACCCGAAGCCATCGACACGATCATGAAGCTGGGCATGAATCACCCGATGGGTCCGCTGACCCTGGCGGACTTCATCGGTCTCGACACCTGCCTGGCGATTCTCGAGGTGCTCCATGAGGGCCTGGGCGATCCCAAGTACCGTCCCTGCCCGCTGCTGCGCAAGCACGTCGAGGCCGGGTGGCTGGGCCGCAAGGCCGGCCGCGGTTTCTACGACTACTCCAAGTAGCGCTTGATGGGGACGGTGCGGCTCGAGATCGCGCTGGCCGTCCCGCTGCGTGACGGCGCCGTGCTCCTCGCCCGGCGCCGCAGCGACGCCCACCAGGGGGCGCTCTGGGAGTTCCCCGGCGGCAAGCTCGAGACCGGGGAGAGCCCGGCGGAGGCCGCGGCTCGGGAGCTTTCCGAGGAAACCGGGCTCCGCGCGGCCCGCCTCCAGTCCCTGCTCAAGCTCGAGCACGACTATCCCGATCGCACCGTGCGCCTGCACGTGTTCCTGGCGTTCGATTGCGCCGGCGAGCTGTCGATCGACGGCGGTAGGGAGCACGCCTGGGTCGAGGCGTCGGAACTGGCCACCTTCGAGATGCCCGCGGCCAACCGTCCGATCGTCGAGGCGGTCGTGGCCGCCCTCAGTGATCGGGTGCGGGCGATCGACGAAGGCGATCGATGAGTGAGCCCCGGACCGTCTTCCCGGTCGGTCCCAAGGATGCGGGCAAGCGTCTCGACCGTTTCCTGCAGGAGCGCATCCCCGGCGTCTCCCGTTCCCGCATTCAGCAGGCGATTCGTGAGCGGGTGACCCTCTCCTGGGGGGATGAGCCCCGACCTTCGCGTCCGGTGATGCCCGGCGGCGAGGTGCGCATCGAGCCGAAGCCTTCCGAAGAGATCGTGCGCGACGTGCCGATCCCGATCTTGCTGCGGGGCGACGGTTGGCTCGCCGTCGATAAGCCCGCGGGCCTACCGGTGCATCCGGTCAACCGGGTCAAGGAGAACAGCCTGATCCGCATGCTGCGCCGCCAGGAGGGAGTGGAAGAGCTGCGGCTGGTGCACCGTCTGGATCGGGAGACCACCGGCGCGCTGCTGATTGCGGCGACCCCTGAGATCTCGAGCCGGCTGGCCGGAGCGTTCGAGCGCAACGCGGTGTCCAAGGAGTACCTGGCGGTGGTGCGCGGCCGCATCGAGGAGGACCGGGGGGAGATCGAGCTGGCGATCGAGGATGACGCGGACTCGCCGATTCGCGACAAACGCCGGGCCGGTGCCGGACAGGAGGCCCGGACCGGTTGGCAGGTCGAGGGC
>CAZBZH010000580.1:0-3327 GCA_964496265.1 uncultured Acidobacteriota bacterium
CCCTTCGAGGAGGCCCGGTGAGCCGGTTGCTCTACATCGACGCCCGTTCCGCCGGCGCCGCCGGAGACATGTTGCTCGGCGCCGCCATCGACCTGGGTGTTCCGCTGGCCCGGGTGCGCAAGGCTCTCGAGGGCCTGCCCCTCGACGGCTACAAGATCAGCAGCCGCCGGATCACCCGGGCGGCGCTGCGGGTGCGGCGGGTCCACGTGCGACTCGAGGCAGACCCTGACGTCCATCGAGGCTGGCGGGAGATCCGTCGGGTCCTGTCGAAGGGCGGGCTCGAACCCCCGGTGCGCCGCCGCGCCGAAGCGGTCTTCCGCCGCTTGCTCGAGGCCGAGGCCGAGGTCCACGGCACGACCTTCGACCGCGTGCATCTTCATGAGGCCGGCGGGGTCGACGCCATCGTCGATGTGGTCGGCACCTGTTTCGCGCTGGAACAACTGGCCGTCGATCGGGTCGTCGTCTCCCCGATGCGCAGCGGCTTCGGCCGTGTGCGCTGCGCCCACGGGGTCTACCCGGTTCCGGCGCCGGCGACGGCGCTGCTCTGTCGCGGTGTGCCGGTGTTCGCCGGCGACATCCCCGGCGAGCATCTGACCCCAACCGGTGCCGCCCTGCTGACCACCCTCGCCGACGAGTGGGGCGAGATGCCGGCGATGACCCTGGAAGCGGTCGGCTACGGGGCGGGGGCCCGGGAGCGGGAAGACGATCCCAACGCCCTGCGCATGCTCCTCGGACACCACGGAGCCCAAGCACAGGCGGAGGGGGACGAAGTCGTCGTGCTCGAATGGGCGATGGACGATATCGATCCCCAGCGGCTGGCCCACGCCTGTGAGTGCCTGCTCGAGGCGGGAGCCCTGGACGTGACCACCGCCGCGGTGACGATGAAGAAGGGGCGCAGCGGACACGCGTTGACCGCCCTCTGCGCGCCAGGCGATTTCATCGGCCTGTCGGACCTGGTGTTCCGCGAAACCGGGACCCTGGGCCTGCGCTATCGCCGGGAACGTCGCCGGGTGCTGCCGCGGGAGACCGCCCGGGTCAAGACGCCCTACGGAACGGTGACGATCAAGGTCGGACGGCTCGACGGCGAACCGGTGCGCGTCTGGCCGGAACACGATGAATGCGCCAGCCTGGCGCGCAAGAAGAAGGTATCCCTCGAGGCTGTCCGCGACGCCGCGCTGCGCGCCTATCGCGAACGGTCCGACAAGAAGCAACGCCCGGCACGGAAACGCTAGGCAAGGAGAGACGATCGTGGATGAGAACAAGCCCGAAGCCCAGCCGCCAGCCGGCACGCCCGCTCCCGACGCAAAGCCTGACGCCCCGGAAGAGAAGCCCGAGCCGAAGATCAGCATCGACGACTTCTTCAAGGTGCAGTTGCGGGTCGCCCAGGTCCTCGAGGTCGAGAAGATCGAGAACGCGGACAAGCTGCTCAAGCTGAAGATCGACCTGGGCGACGAACAACGTCAGCTGGTCGCGGGAATCGCCAAGGCCTACACGCCGGAGCAGCTGATCGGCAAACGCATCATCGTCGTGGCCAACCTCAAGCCGGCCAAGCTGCGGGGTGTCGTCAGCGAGGGCATGCTCCTCGCCGCGGACCTCGACGGCCGCCCGATCGTGGCGAGCTTCGACGATCCGGTCCCGGCAGGAACCCAGGTTCGCTGACGACCCGGGAAAGAAAAGGAGAGCGGCCTAGCCGCTCTCCTCGGTTTCCCACATGTAGCGGATCTGATCCTTGCGCAGGAACAGGTTCGGCCCATCGGCGGCCGTGATCTTGATCATCGCGACGTCGAAGTACTCGATGGTGCCCTGAACGAGTTGCCCGTCGATCAGCTTGACGCTGACCGGGACACGCCCTTCCTTGGTCTTCTCGAGGTACTCCGCTTCCTTCCCCGTATCATCGGGAGGCGGGGTTCGTTTGGGAGGTCGACCTCCCCGACCCTGCTTCCCGCCGTGCCCCTTTCCGGCAGCCACTGTCCACCTCCGTGACCGATGCCGGGACCGACCCCTGCCGCCTTCACCCCTGAAGACGCATCGTGCCGGCCGCTGTATGAGGAGATTGTATTACGACCCGGCGGCTTCGGCTTGTAGCGCGGTAACGGCTGCTGCAAATACGACATCCCGTGCGTTACAGCCCCGTGACAGGTCGTTGGCCGGACGCGAAAGTCCCTGGAGAATCGGCCCCACCGCCGTGGCGCCGGCCAGCCGTTCGGTGAGCTTGTAGGCGATGTTGCCCGCCCCCAGATCGGGGAAGACCAGCACATTGGCCCGGCCGGCGACGGGACTTCCCGGCGCCTTCTTCTCGCCGATGGCCGGCACCAGAGCCGCATCGGCCTGGAGTTCGCCGTCGACCTCGAGGCCGGGTGCGTCCTTGCGGATGCGGTCCAGCGCCGCGGTGACCTTGTCCACGTCGGCGTGGGCGGCACTCCCCTTGGTCGAGAAGGACAGCAGCGCGACCCGGGGCTCCCGCTCGAGCAGCAGCCGGTACTGCCCGGCGGTGCGGATGGCGATATCGGCCAGTTGGACCGGGTCCGGATCGGGGACCATGCCGCAGTCCGCGTAGGCCAGCACCGACTCCCCCGCCTCGGTGGGCCGGCGCAGCTCCATCAGGAAGAACGAGGAGACCACCGCGGCGTCGGCCGCCGGACGGATGACCTTGAGCGCCGCCCGCAGGGTGTCCGAGGTGGTGTGCACCGCGCCGGCGACGCTGCCGTCGGCCTGGCCGCTGCGCACCAACGCCGCGGCGAAGTAGAGCGGATGATCCAGCAGGTCCTCGAGGGCCTCGTCTTCCAGCGGACGGTGCTGGGTCGCCGCGCGCACGGCGGCGCGGCAGCCCTGGCGCATCGCCTCGTCGCCGGGATCGACCAGGGCCACGTCCGCAAGCGAAACCTCCGCAGCGGCGGCCGCCTGCTCGATCGAATCGAGCTTGCCGACGAGCAGCGGCCGGGCGATGCCTTCCGCGGCCAGCCGCGACGCCGCCTGCAGGGTGCGGGGATCGGTGGCTTCGGGAAGGGCGATGACCTTGTCCAGGTCAGCCGCCCGCTTCAGGATCCGGTCGAGAGTGGCCATGGGCGCATCATAGACGCTGGCGTGAGCCGCTGCTCCGCGGCCTCAGCCGTTCGTGGAGTTCGATCGCCAGCAGCGCCAGGGCCGGACCGTACTGCAGCCAGCGGATACTCCAGGGCACATCGGTGGCCCAACCGATGTAGGAGATCGGCACGGTCAGGGCCAGCCACAGCCACCCCCGGGAAACCAGCAGACAGGCCAGGGGCAGGACCCACAGCACGTACCAGGGGTGCACCGTGGGCGACAGCAGCAGCACGACCCCCAGGG
>CAZBZH010000581.1:0-3322 GCA_964496265.1 uncultured Acidobacteriota bacterium
TGCGCAGCCCTGCAACATGCCCACCAGAAGGGGATCATTCACCGGGATATCAAGGGCTCCAACGTGTTGGTGGCCAGCGTCGATGGGCGGGCGGTGCCCAAGATCATCGACTTCGGCATTGCCAAGGCCACCGACAGCCACCTGACCGGCTCCACGGTGTTCACCGAACTGGGGCAGATCATCGGCACCCCCGAGTACATGAGCCCGGAGCAGACTCGGCTCGACTCGGCGGATATCGACACCCGCAGCGATATCTACTCGCTGGGGGTGTTGCTCTACGTGCTGGTGGTGGGGGACTACCCCTTCGATGCGGAAGCATTGCGCCGCAAGGGGCTCGATGAGCTGTTGCGCACCATTCGGGAGGAGGAACCCCTGCGGCCCAGTGCGCGGCTCGGGGGACTGGGCGCCAGGTCGGGGGAGGTCTCCGAGCAGCGGGGCAGCGATTCGCCGACGTTGATGCGGCGCCTGCGGGGGGATCTGGACTGGATCGTGATGAAGGCGATCGAGAAGGACCGCTCCCGCCGCTACGACAGCGCCGCGGCGCTGGCCGACGACGTGCGCCGCTATCTGGCCGACGAGCCGGTGATGGCCCGGCCGCCCAGCGCCTCCTACCGCCTCTCCAAGCTGATGCGGCGCTACCGCACGGCCTTCGTCGGAGCGGGACTGGTGCTGGCGGCGTTGGTGCTGGGAGTGATCGGCACCACCGCCGGCCTGTTGCGCGCCCTCGATGCCGAGGCCGCCGCCGAGCGGGAGGCCCGGGCCTCCCGGGAGGTGGCCAACTTCCTGATGGATGTGATGGGCAACGCCGACTTCGCCGACCCCGCCCGCCGGGAAGCGGTCCGGGCGATTCTGGAGAGCGGTGCCGAACAGGTCTACGAGAAGGTCGAGGTCGAGCCGCAACTTCGCAGCCGCTTCATGGGGGTGATGGGGCGGCTCTACCGCAACATGGGATTCCCCGATCAGGCGCGGCCGCTGCTGGAAAAGGCGGTGGAGATCAATCTCGACTCACCGGACAGCCGCAACTACGACACCTTCTGGGCCTTCAACCTGCTGGGCACCCTCGAAGCCACGGAGCGCAATCACGAGCGCGCGATCGAGCTGTTCGAACAGTCGCTGCGCATCGCCGAGGACGTGGTCGAGCCGGACAACCCCAACCTGGCGGCGATCATGAAGAACCTGGGGGATCAGTACGCGGCGGTGGACCGCTTCGAAGAAGCCCGGGCGATGCATCTGCAGGGCATCGAGCTGCGGGAACGGATCGAGGACCCACGCCTCTACGCCAGCGTCAGCGGGTTGGCCAACGTGTTCAAACGGGAGGGGGAGCACGGCCGCTCGGTGGAGCTCTACCGCCGCTCTCTCGAGCTGCGTCTGGAGCAGTTCGATCCCGATGCGCGGCAGGTGGTGTTGGGACACCTACAGTTGGCCGAGGCGTTGCGCCGGGCGGATCTTCCCGGGGATGCCCTCGAGCACTTCGAGGGAGCGCTCTCGATCATGGAACGGACCTACGCCAACCCGATGCACGACCACATCCGCAACGCCGCCTTCGGCGTGGCGGCTTGCCTATCGTCCGAGGGGCGCGACACCGACCGCGCCGACGCCCACTTCGAGCGGGCGGTGGCGTTGGATGAGCACAACTACGGGGAGACCCATCGCTACGTCGCCGCGACCCTCGAGGCCTATGCCGAGCATCTGGAGGCGACCGATCGAGATGACCGGGCCGCTGCCATCCGGGCGCGTGTCGAGGCGATTCGCCAGGGCGGGTGAGCAGATCGCTCGCGACTCACGTCAGGGGCAGCGGGTCGCGTCCCGGATCGCCCGGCAGGTGCTCGTGCCCAGCGGCCGCTCGGCGCCGGCGCTGTCCAGTCCGTAGGATCCCTCCGCTCCGATGGTGACCGGAACGACCAGGTAGTAGCGGTCTCCAGCGGAAGCGATGATCTCCTCGGTGTTGTCCAGCCCGTTATCGACACAGGTGAGCGGCGCGTGGCTGGCAAAGGAGCCCAGTTGGCCCTCGAAGATGCCGTAATCCGGTGTCGAGTCCGAGCAGCTGCCCGTCCAGCTGAGGATCAGGTTTCCCGGCGTCGGCGCCTTGTCCAGCGTCAGCACCGGGACGTTGCCGGGGCCGGCGAAGGAGGGCGCGACCCGATAGGTCGAGTAGAAGGCGTCGTCACTGCCGCTCGCGGTGACGGGAGCCGAGCCCGGCCCGGGGTCCAGGTCCAGCGTGCCGCTGAACAGGCCGAATACCCGGGCGTTGTTCTGGCTGTCCACCACGATCCCATTGCCGCCGGCGCCCCCGGTGCCGACCCGGGAGAAGGCGTAGGCGTTGCGGTAGTTGCCGTTGGTGTCGTAGCTCGCCACCCAGGCGGCATCGCCCAGGGGCGCCAGGGTCGCATCGCCGGTCCCGGGGTCGAAGTCGAGGGCGCCGCGGAACTGGCCGGTAGCGTGGATGTTGCCCACGCTGTCCGCCACGATGCCGTCCCCACGGGAGCCGTTGGTGTTGACCAGTTCGAAGGCGAAGCGGAGATTCCCCATGGGGTCGTAGCTGGCGACGAAGGCGCCGATACCGGTCAGGGCATCGAGCTGGGTGGTTCCCGGGCCTGGATCGAAGTCCGGCTGGTCGTTGAAGGTGCCGGTGACGAAGGCATTGTCCGAGGCGTCGATGGTCACCGCTTCGCCGACGTCGGTGCGGGTATCGCCGACGGTCAGGGCGTAGATCAGGTTGTTGGCCTCGTCGTAGCGGGCGAGGAATAGATCGTCGCCGCCGACGAAGGCGCCGTTCTCCACCATCGGTCCGGGATCGAAATCGACGACGGAGCTGACCTCGCCGGTGACGAAGCGATCCCCCGCGGCGTTGACCGCGATACCGATCGCCCGGTCGCCGAACTCACCTCCGATGGAGAACGCGTCGTCGAACTCCCCCGTATCGCTGTATCGGGCGACGAAGATGTCGGTGTTGCCCTCGGACTCGAGGATGAACTCCCCTTCGTCCGTGGGGTCGAAGTCGGTCTCGCCGGCGAACTGGCCGGCGACGTGGCAGCGGTTGGTGCTGTCGATGGCCACGGCGTTGCCGAGTTCGGCGAGGGTGCCGGTGACGCCCATGTTGAGCGCGAAGCGGAACGCGCCGTTGGTGTCGTAGCCGGCGACGAAGATCCGTCCGTCGGCCGAGTTGAGCAGCATCTCGTCGGGGCCGGGATCGAAATCGGGGACGCCGCTGAAGGCGCCGGCGACGCAGACGTTGCCGTTGCTGTCCACGCCGATGCCGCGGTTGAGCAGCACGACGCCCGTCGGGATAGAAATCGCGTAGCGTAACGCCCCCGCGTCGGTG
>CAZBZH010000582.1:0-3317 GCA_964496265.1 uncultured Acidobacteriota bacterium
CCATCGCCTGCGGCCCAGAGCCGAAACCACCCGCAAGGGCTGAGACTGCCCTCCCCCCTGAGCCTGTCCAAGGGATTGCCGCCGGACCCGGTCCCCTTGGAATAGAGGCAACCGGGCTCCCATTGCCTACAATGTGGAGTAGCCGGGTCGCCTGCCCGGCTGCGGGGAGAGCATGGAACGAACGGCAACCCAGGTGACCGCCCAACTCCTGGCCCGGCACGACCGGCCGGGCCCGCGCTACACCAGTTACCCCACCGCGCCCCAGTTCCACACCGGCTTCGGACCCCGGCAGTACGCCGAGCAGCTATCGGGAGCCAACGGCAGATCCGAGCAGCCGCTGGCGCTCTATCTCCACGTCCCCTTCTGTCGTGAGCGCTGCCTCTACTGCGGATGCCACGTGGTGATCACCCGGCGGGACGACGTGGTGCGCAACTACCTCGACCATCTGGTCACCGAGATCGACCGGGTGGCCCAGGCGCTACCCGACCGGCGCCGGGTCTCCCAGCTCCACTGGGGTGGCGGCACACCGACCCACCTCTCTCCCGAAGAGATGCGAGAGCTGTTCGACGCGGTCGCAGGCCGTTTCGAACTCACGCCGTCGGCGGAGGTCGCGGTGGAGATCGACCCCCGGGTGACCACCGCCGAGCAGATGAGCCTGCTGCGTGAGCTGGGCTTCAACCGGTTGAGCCTCGGCGTGCAGGACTTCGACCCCGAGGTCCAGGAGCTGATCGGACGCAACCAATCCCTGGAGCAGACGGTCACGCTGCTGGAGCAGGCCCGGGCGCTCGGCTTCGACCAGATCAACTTCGACCTGATCTACGGCTTGCCCGGACAATCTCCCGAATCCTTCCGCCGCAGCCTGGATCAGGCGGTGGCCCTCGGCCCCCAGCGGGTTGCGGTCTACTCCTATGCCCATGTGCCGTGGATCCGGCCACACCAGAAGAAGATGGATATCGAGCGGCTGCCCGCCCGGGAGACCAAGTTCGAGCTCTACGCCGCGGCCCACGAGGCGTTCACCGGGGCAGGCTACGTGCCGATCGGCATGGACCACTTCGCCCTGCCCGGGGATGAACTGGTTCAGGCCCAGCAACAGGGCCGGCTGACCCGCAACTTCATGGGCTACGCGGTCCAGGCCGCCGAGGACCTGATCGCCTGCGGCATCTCGGGCATCGGCGACGTCGACGGCGCCTTCGCCCAGAACCACAAGAAGCTGTCGGATTACTACGCGGCCCTGGACGCCGGAGAGTTCCCGATCGAACGAGGCTACCTGCTCGACCGGGACGACCGCATCCGCCGCCACGTCATTCGCGAACTGATGTGCAACTTCAACGTCGACTACGCCGACTTCCAGCGGCGTTTCGACACCCGCTTCCCCGATTACTTCGACGACGCTCTCGAACGCCTGCAGCACGAAGTCGACGCATCCTTCTGGAGCGCCCATGACGATCGCCTCGAGGTAACCCCCGCGGGCCGGCTGTTCGTGCGAAACATCTCGATGGTGTTCGACCGCTATCTGACCGAGGGCCGCGACGACCGGCCGCTCTACTCGAAGACCGTCTGACCCGATGCCCGACGCAACATCCCAGGAAAACCCGCTGGATCTGACGGTCATCGGTGCCGGTATCTCCGGCCTCGTGCTCGCCCGGGATATCGTCGAGGCCCGCCCGGACTGGAACGTGGCCCTGCTCGAGGCCGCCGAGGCCCCCGGCGGGACCATGCGCTCGGAACGGGTCGACGGCTGCCTCTGCGAGTGGGGCCCCAACGGCTTCTTGACCAACGTTCCCGACACCTGGGACCTGGCCCACGAACTCGGTCTCGCCGAACGGATCCGCATCGCCGACGAGCAGGCCAAGAAACGCTTCCTGTTCCTTCGCGGCCGCATGCGCGAACTGTCGACCAGCCCCCTCGGCTTTCTCCGGTCCGGCGTGCTGAGCCTGGGCGGCTGCCTGCGGATCCTCGCCGAGCCCTTTGCCGGAAGGTCACCGGACCCCGACGAATCGATCTTCGATTTTGCCGCCCGCCGGATCGGCTCCGAGGCGGCGGACGTGCTGGTGCGGGCGATGGTCACCGGCATCTTCGCCGGGGACCCGCGCAAGCTATCGCTACGGGCGGCGCTGCCCCGCATGGCGGCGATGGAAGATCGCCACCGCAGCCTGGTCAAGGCGATGTTCGCGCGCAAGCGGGAGGCAGCCGCCGCGGGACGGGAAAGCGGCGGCCCGGCCGGCCCCGGGGGACGGCTGGTGACCTTCGACGAGGGCATGCAGGTGCTGGTCGAGCGCCTCGCCGAAGCCATCGGTCCCCGGCTGCACACCGGCACGCCGGTGCAACAGGTGCGCCCCGAGACGAACGGTTTCACCGTGTCGGGAGCCGGCCGGGAATGGCACACCCGGCGGCTGGTGCTGGCGATCCCCTCCTTCGCGGCGGCGAAGCTGATGGGGCGGGAGCTGGAACGCGTGACCGCGGAGGTCGAGGCAATCCCCTACGCCGGAGTCAACGTGGTCTGCCTGGTCTACGACCGGGAGAGCCCCGGGCGCGCCCTCGACGGCTTCGGCTATCTGGTCCCCGACTCGAGGGACGCGCGCCACCTCGGATGTATCTGGACCGGCAGCGTGTTCCCCGATCATGTCGCCGAGGGGCGCGTGCTGTTGCGGGCGATGGCCGGCGGCACCCGGGACCCCGAGGCGGTCGCCATGGACGACGACGCGTTGACCGCAATGGTCCACGAGGAACTGGCCCGCACCCATGGCGGCATGCAGCAGCCCCCACGGGCTGCCCGCATCTTCCGCTGGCCCCGGGCGATTCCCCAGTATCCCGTGGGTCATCTGGAGCGCATGCAGCGGATCGACAGCGCCCTCGCCGCCACGCCGGGGCTGTACGTCGCCGGCAACGCCTATCGCGGCGTCGCCGTCAACGACTGCGTCCGCGAGGCCCGGGGCCTGGCCCGGCGCATCCTCGCCGGCTGAGTAGCGGCTCCTCGGTTCTACCGGCCCGGGCTACTGCACCGGGACGCTGTGGAACGACAGCGCCGCGCCGCTCCCGTCGACCGCCTGGATCAACGCCGTCGACGGGTTGTTGGTGAAGCCGTAGCTGACCCGCCCGCCTCCGGCAGCCGCCCGGAACAGGGACAGGGTCACGGTGTTGCCGCTGGAGTTGACCAGGCTGACTCCGATGTTGCCGATGTCGTCCCGGAAGCGCCAGTGCACGGCGAGCCCGCCGGTGATCGGCCGGTCGTAGGTCACCTGCACCTCCGCCTGAGTCGCCCCGTAGGTCACCGATACGATCTCCGGGCGTCCCGTCGCCGGCAGCCCGTAGATCTC
>CAZBZH010000583.1:0-3316 GCA_964496265.1 uncultured Acidobacteriota bacterium
GCCGTCTCCCAGATCGAGCGCCAGTTCGGCAAGGGCTCGATCATGAAGCTCGGGGACCGCGACGGCCTCGACATCCCGGTCATCCCCACCACTTCCCTCTCGGTCGACTACGCCCTCGGCGTCGGCGGCATCCCCCGGGGGCGCATCACCGAGATCTACGGGCCTGAGTCCTCGGGCAAGACGACCATGGCGCTCCACGTGGTCGCCGAGGCCCAGCGCCGCGGTGGCGTGGCCGCCTTCGTCGATGCCGAGCACGCCATCGACCCCGAGTACGCCAAGAAGCTCGGCGTCGATGTCGACAACCTGATGGTCAGCCAGCCGGACTCCGGCGAGCAGGCCCTGGAGATCACCGAGATCCTGATCCGCTCCGGCGCGATGGATGTGGTCGTCGTCGACTCGGTCGCGGCGCTGGTCCCCCGCTCCGAGCTCGAAGGGGAGATGGGCGACTCCTCGGTCGGCCTGCAGGCCCGGCTGATGTCCCAGGCCATGCGCAAGCTCACCGGTATCGTGGCCAAGAGCAAGACCTCGCTGATCTTCATCAACCAGCTGCGCGAGAAGATCGGTGTGATGTTCGGCAGCCCCGAGACCACCTCGGGCGGCCGGGCGCTCAAGTTCTACTCGTCGGTGCGTATCGACATCCGCCGCATCGGCGCGATCAAGGACGGCGACGAGACCGTGGGCAACCGCACCCGGCTGCGGGTGGTCAAGAACAAGGTCGCTCCGCCGTTCCGCACCGCCGAATTCGACATCCTCTACGGTCACGGGGTCTCCAAGGAAGGAGACATGCTCGACCTGGGCGTGGCCCACAAGATCGTGACCAAGTCCGGCTCCTGGTTCTCCTACGGCGACATCCGACTGGGGCAGGGCCGGGAAAACGCCCGGAACTTCTTCAAGGACAACCCGGACCTGGCCAAGGAGGTCGACGACAAGATCCGGGAAGAGCTGGGTATGACCGCCAAGGCCGCTCCGGCGGGCGGTGAAGAGGCCAAGGCCGCCGGTCCGGCTCCGGATCTGGCCAAGCCCACCTCGACCAAGGGCTCCTCGGCCTCCCGGCGTCCGGCGCCCAAGCCGGCGGCCGCCCGGGCCCCCCAGAAAAGCGTCTAATCAAGCGTCAATCGGCTCCCGGCTCCGGGCTTCCCGCCCGGGGCCGGGCCGCCTCCACGCGAATCTGCCCCAAAAACACCGGTTTTCTTGACGGTTCGCGGGCCGGTGTGCCAGAATCCACGGTCGTTTCAGGGGTTGCCTCGGTAGCTCAGTTGGTAGAGCGATGGATTGAAAATCCATGCGTCGGTGGTTCGACTCCGCCTCGAGGCACCAACCCCGAAACCGTCCCCGGGCCGAGACGTGCCCCGATCCCCCGCCCGTGCTAGCCTTTTTCGGTACTTTTGAGAGAAATCCGCCGATCGGCGGCTGAATGGAGTTCCCCGTCATGCGCAAGCTACTCTTCCTCGCCGCCGCCATCGTGCTCGTGGTCATCCTGGTTCAGGTCAGCACGAGCGAGAGCACCGGCAACGCCACCGCCGCCTCGGAAGCGGATATCGAAGCCCGCAAGGTCAAGATCCTCGAGAACCTCAAGCTGAAGTACGAGCAGTTGCGTGAGGCCGGGATCACCATGAAGACCCTCGAGCCCTCCCCCTACTCGGGATTGGACGAGGGCATCTTCGTCGTCGGCGGCCGCCAGGAGCAGAAGTTCCTGATCACCCACGACGACACCAAGATGTACCTGATCGGCAACGACGTGCTCGACGTCAGCAAGAGCGTCGAAGAGGTCAAGGCCGAGTTTGCCCGCCTGGAAGAAGAGAAGCGCCAGGAGCTGGCCAACCGGGCCAAGGAGATCGAGACCATGATCGCCGGCCTGCCCTACCGCGGGAACCCGGACGCGCCGGTGACCATCATCGAGTACTCGGACTTCCAGTGCCCCTACTGCGCCCGCGGCGCCGACACCGTCGAGCAGATCCTCGAGAAGTACCCCAACGACGTGAAGTTCGTGTTCCAGCACTTCCCGCTGGGCTTCCACCCCTGGGCCAAGCCGGCGTCGATCGCCTCCCATTGCGCGGGCCTGCAGGACAACGAAGCGTTCTGGACCCTGCATGACGCCTACTTCAAGGACCAGAAGAACCTCGACACCAAGAACGTGCTGCCCAAGAGCCGCGAGTACCTCGCCGGTAGCGGCATCGACATGACCGCCTGGGCCAACTGCGCCGAGGACACCAGCTCCGAGGCCTACAAGGCCGCGTCCAAGGTGGTCGACGACCAGATGGCTGCCGGCCAGAAGATGGGCGTCAGCGGAACCCCCGGGTTCTTCGTCAACGGCCAGTTCCTGAACGGCGCGCAGCCGCTCACGGCCTTCGAGCCGCTGATCGAACAGGCCAAGGCCTCCGCCCAGTAACCACGCGACCGATCGGACCGGGGCTGCTCGGCGGCCCCGGTCCTTCCCTCCCCCTCCGCCCGCTCCGACGCCGCTCGCCCCCGTCCCACCGGGACGACCCTCACCTCGGCAGAGCGCCATCCACCTGAGCGCCATCCACCTGCAGGAAACGATAACGGGCCGCGCCCTCGCCCTTCGCCTGGCGTATGCTCGCGAGCATGTGGGATGAACCGACCGTGGCGCTGGCCACCCGGGTGACCGCGAGAGTCTCGGCGACCCTGTTCGCGCTGCACCTGATCCTGCGCGGCCTGGCCTACCTGCGGCCGGGGACCTTCGACGTGCGTCGACGCATCCGCGGAACCCTGGCACTCTTCGCCCTGGCCCACACGGTGCACTTCGGCTGCGTGCTGACCCTGGCCTACGTGACCCGAGGCGCCAACATCCACGCCCGGGGCGGTTGGGTCCCGGTGCTGCTCACCGCCACCGCGTTCTACGGGTCGCTGATGTACCTCTACGCCCGGGACGATCTCTACCGGCGTCCGACCACCTGGGGCGTCCTCGCGATCCTGTGGCTGGCCTTCGCCCAGTCCTACCTGCTGCGCATCGGCCAGAGCGGGCTCTACGCCGCGCTGAGCCTGTTGCTGATCGCGGCGTTCGGCGTCCATCTCATCGCGTTGCGCGCCGGCGGAAAGCGGCACGCCTCGGACAGGGAACCCGCGTAGAGGCCCGCGGAGGGCCTCCGGTCAGGCCCGTCGGTCAGGCCCGTTGGTCAGGGAAGGGTGCGCACGTAGCGCAGGTAGCGCCCCGAAGGTTGTTCGAGCTGGACCCCCATACCCGGCGCGCGGCCGGCGTGATGATCGGCCCGGGACCAGCGGACGAAGCCCCGCAGGTCGACGTGCTCCCGCTCCAACTCCAACTCCATCTCGACCCACTGCCCCTGATCCACCG
>CAZBZH010000584.1:0-1683 GCA_964496265.1 uncultured Acidobacteriota bacterium
TCCGCCGTCTCCGGCCCGAGCTGGATCTTGGCGGTCACCGGCAGATTGTCCGGATTCGAGAGCAGCTTGCGCTGATGCTCGGGCTGCTTGTGGAAGATGTCGATGCTGGAGCCCAGCACCTTGTCCGCCGGCACCGGCAGGTACTGCTCCAGGGTCTTCAGGGTCTGGAGGGAGGCCGGGTTGACGTAGACGATGTTGAAGTCCTTGTCGGCCATCATCGTGTTGAGCGGGGTGTTCTCGACCATCGCGCTGAGCCGCGCCTGCTCCGACTTGAGCTTGAGCTGCTGGGTGATGACCTCCCAGGTCACCATCGCGCCGGTGTACTGGCCCTCGTCGTCGTAGATCGGGCTGACCAGCAGCTCCGCCGTCTCGGGGCCGATCTGGATCACCGTCTTGATCGGCAGGTTTGACGGATCCGCCAGCAGCTTGCGCTGATGCTCCGGGTTCTTGTGGAAGATGTCGATATTCGACCCCAGCACCTGATCCGCCGGAACCGGCAGGTACACCTCCAGCGCCTTCAGCCGTTCGAGGGAAGCACTGTTGAGGTACTGAATGTTCAGGTCCTTGTCGGCCATCATCACGTTGACCGGGGCCTGATCCAGCATCGAGCGATAGTAAGCCGCGTTGTCCGCGCTCTCGTCCATCTGCACCCGCGGCGTCTTGTCGTTTCCCATGCCTGCCTAACCTCCGTCGGCTCCCTTGCGAGCCCGTGCAGCGCCGTCTTGTCCCAGGGGTTCCCGCCCGCCCGGGCGCCTTGCCTTCGACGCGTTGAAAGCCGCCGTCAACGCGACGCGGCGTCGAAATCCACCGTTCTCTCGACATCGAGCACCAGCAGCAGCCGGCCCTCGAGCTTGTGAACACCCAGAACCAGTTCACTCAAAGGGGATGCGAGGGTCGCCGGCGCCTCCTCGAAGGACTCGCCGTCGACCTCGACCACCTCGTCGATCTCGTCGACCAGCAGGCTGATCGCCCCGCCGTCACTGCGCAGCACGACGTTGGTCGGCTTCTTGTCCGGATCGGGGCTGCGATCGAAGCCCAGGCGGCGGCGCAGGTCGATCGCCGTGACGATCTGGCCCCGGAGATTGATCAGGCCCTGCAATGCCGGCTCGGTCAGCGGCACCTGGGTCATCTCCTGATAGCGGATGATTTCCTGCACCTTGGTCACATCCACGCCGAAGAACTGATCTCCCAGGAAGAAGGTGCAGAACTGACTGGCCTCGGCGCTGCTCATGCCGCCTCCGTCGTCTGATCGAAGAAGGAGGGATCGAAGCGCCGCACGACACCCTCGACGTCGACGATGTCGGTGACCCGGTCGAGAACGACCGCCGAGCCTCGCAGGCGCGTATCGGCGTTGCTCTTGATCTCCATGGCCTGGGCCACGATGTCGATGATGTTGTCGACGATCAGCCCGACCCGGCGGTCGCCGCGGCTGTAGACCACCGCGGAGAGGGACTCCCCGTCACCTCCCGAGCGGCCCTCTCCCAGCTCCTGGGTCAGGCGCAACAGCGGAAGGATGTCGCCGCGGTACTGGACGACCTCGCGGCCGCCGGCCCACTCGACCTTGTCGGTGGAAAACTCCTCGAGCCGGGCCACGTCCGATAGCGGGATTGCCGCCTGCCCCTTGTCCCCCAGGGCGAAGACCAGCATGGTCTCGAACGAACCCTGGGAATCGTGGGCGCCGTG
>CAZBZH010000584.1:1783-3307 GCA_964496265.1 uncultured Acidobacteriota bacterium
GCGCCGTTGATCGACTCGATCCCGTTGCGCACCTGCTCGCCCTCGAGACGCACCAGTTCCAGCAGACTGACCTGGGGAATCGCGTAGCGATCGCCGCCGCAGTTGACCAGCAGCGCCGGGATGATCGCGAGGGTCAGCGGGATCTTGATCTTGATTACCGTGCCGCGGCCGGCGGTGCTGCTCAGATCGATGGTGCCGCCGATCCGCTCGATGTTGGTCTTGACCACGTCCATGCCGACACCGCGGCCGGAGATATTGGTCACCTTGGCGGCCGTCGAGAGGCCGGCCGAGAAGATCAGCTGCAGCGCCTCCCGCTCGCTCATCGCCGAGGCGCGGTCGGAGGTGATCAAGCCCTGACGCACCGCCTTGGCCTTGACCGCCTCGGCGTCGATCCCCTTGCCGTCGTCGGAGATCTCGATATTGACCTGCCCGCCCTCGTGGAAGGCCCGCAGGGTCAGCGTGCCCGACCGGGGCTTGCCCGCCGCCTTGCGGTCGTCGGGAAGCTCGATGCCGTGGTCCGCCGCGTTGCGCACGATGTGGGTCAGCGGATCCTTGATCGCCTCGATGATCGTGCGATCGAGTTCGGTCTCCTTGCCCTTCATCTCGAGCCGGATCGACTTGCCGCAGGAGGCCGACAGATCCCGCACCACCCGGGGGAACTTGTTCCAGATGTTGCCGATCGGCTGCATGCGGGTCTTCATCACCCCTTCCTGCAGCTCGGTCGTGATCAGGTTGAGGCGCTGAGAAGAACGCTGGAGCTCGACGTTCTCGGCCCCGGTGGTCTGCTGCAACAGCTGGTTACGCGCCAGCACCAACTCGCCCACCAGGTTCATCAACTTGTCCAGCAGCCCGACGTCGACCCGGATGCTGCTCTCCGAGGCCTGCACCTCCCGGCGGGCGGGCGCCTTGGTTTCGGCCGGAGGTGCCTCGGGCTCCGCAGGTGCCTCGGCTTCTGCGGCTTCTGCGGGTGGCTCGGCCTGAGCGGGAGCCTCCGGCGCCCCTTCCTCCTCGACCGCCTCGGATGCGGCCGACGCGGGAGGTTCGCTGTCGTCCACCGCCGCGGTCGAGTCCACCGGCGGTTCCGCAGCCGGTGCGTCGGTCGAGTCCTCGGACCCGCCCCCGCTCTTCAGCAGGTGGACCAACCGCTCGACCAGGTGGGCGTACTGCCCCTTGCCCTCGGTCTGGGTCTCCTCGATCGACGCCAACATCTCGCGGATGGCGTCGACCGTGGCCAGCAGTGCCGAGGCGATCTCCTGGTTGAAGGCCATCTCGCCGTCTCGCAGACGGCTCAACAGGTTCTCGCCGGCATGGGCCAGGAGTTCCAGCTTGGTGAACCCCAGGAAGCCCGCCGTGCCCTTGAGGGTGTGGATCGTGCGGAAGATGCTGGAGAGCACGTCCCGCTGATCGGGGTTCTGCTCCAGCTTCACCAGGTCGTTGTCGAGTTGATCGAGGTTCTCGTAGCTCTCGACCAGAAACTCATGAATCAGGGCGTCGTCGCCGTCAGAGGTCATTGCCATCCCTCGG
>CAZBZH010000585.1:0-3288 GCA_964496265.1 uncultured Acidobacteriota bacterium
GTCAGCGGCTCGGGCAGTTCCATCAGCCAACCGTTGTTGGCGTAGCGACCGTCGTAGAGCGAAGGATCCGGCAGGAAGGTCAGCTCGAAGTCGCCGCTACCGCCGGCGCCGCCGCTGACCGCGGAGCCCCAACCGTCGGCGACCGCCGGCTCCTGGGCGGCGTAGCCGGTTCCGGCGCGCAGCCCGTCGTGGAGCGCGCGGCGCCACGAGGCCTCGAAGTCGTGATCGGTGTCCATGCCGCGGTAGGTCTCACGAACCAGGTCGTAGCCCTTGGCGGCGGTGTTGCCCATCAGGCCGGCAAGCAGTTCCACGGCGCTCTTGCCGTTGAACAGCGGCTCGATCAGCGGCTGGACGACGCTGTAGGTGCCGTCCCAGGCGCGGGCGTCGCCCCACGACTCGAGGTAGTGGGCGGCAGGCAGGCACCAGTCGCAGGCCTGGCCGGTTTCGTCGTGGTAGAAGCCCCAGTGGATCTTGTTGGCGACCTTGCCCAGTTTGCCGGCGAAGTCGACATCGGCCGGGGCGTCGTAAACCGGGTTCGAATCGAGGATCAGCAGGGTGTCGACCCGGCCGGCATCCATCTCCGCTGCGAGACTCTTGATCGCCTCGAGGTGGTGCGGACGCGCCGGTTCGGGATCGTCGCTGTAGACCACCGTGTGGCCGACGTTGCCCAGCGCCACGTTGAGGGCGTGGGCCAGCGCGTGCACCGGAGCGGGCTGGCGCGGGCCGGCGGTGATCAACCCGTGACCCTGATGGCTGACCAGCGCTTCGACCAACGCATCATCGATGGCCGCGGCGTTGCCGCCGGAGAGCCCGGCCGGAACGGCGATGCCCCGAGCGGCGAGCTTGGCGCCGAGAGCCGCCGCGGCACCGGCCACGTCGGCCGAGGCCATCGGCACCCGCTTGTCGGCGGCGATACCGGTCAGGCTGAAGGCGCTCTCGAACACATGAAGCTGGTTCATGTGTTCGCCGCGACGATGGGCGGCGAAGTCGCGGGCGTTACGCACCGCGGTCGGATGATCTTTGAGCAGGTCGTCTTCGAAGGAGACGATGACCTTGGCCTGGTCGAGCTTGAGGTGCGGGCGCATCGGGCGGCCGAAGGCCATCCGCGTGCCGTCCCGCTCGTTGTCCCGGGACAGCGCCTCGTATTCGTACCAACGGGCGGCCGGGAAACGCTGCTGCATCTGGTCGCGCAGGCGGCGCAGGCTCGGCGACGACTGGGCGCGGGAAAGCACCGCGAAGCCCTGGCCGTCCCCCTGCGGCGCGGCGGCGCCAAAGAAGCCGTTCCAGCTATCGGCGGCGTAGGTCTCGCCGTCCCGCTTGAGCACCCGGGAGTTGCGATCCGGATCGTAGAGGTCGAGCACGCTCGCCTGGGCCGTGGTGTCGGTTCCGCCGAGGCTCGCCGGGTGCGAGGGGTTGCCCTCGACCTTGACCGGACGGCCGTCGTAACTGGTCACGGTGACACCGAGGGCCGACCCGCCCACATCCATCGCCGTGGCGAACTGGAGCGGAACTCCGGGGACGTAGCCCTCGGGACGGGAGGCGAACGGCAGGATCTCCTCGACAGGCCAGCGGCAGGCGGTCATGCCCGCCAGACCCATGGAAGCACCCATGAACTTGAGGAAATGGCGCCGGGAAGTCGGCGCCATCATCTCGTCGGCCGGGGCCGGGAACTCGTTGTCGACGAAACGTCGGAACTCGTCGTTATCGGCGAGCTCGTCGAGGCTGCGCCAGTAGGTCTTCCCGGAAGGCTTTAACGATGACATGCGCTGCAATCCTCGGGAGGATTGATGTTGTGATCCGCCTTGAGCTGGGCGCCAAGCGCCTCGCGATCTTCGGCGGTCCAATCCATCGTGGTCACGTATTCGACAGGACGGAGGTGCGGTTCCGGGTTGCGGTGGCACTCGAGGCACCAGCCCATGCTGAGCCGCTCTTCCTGATAAACAACTTCCATCTTGTCGACGCGACCGTGACATTCGACGCAGCCGACGCCGCGATTGACGTGCACGGAGTGGTTGAAGTAGGCGTAGTCGGCAAGGTCGTGCACCTTGACCCACTGCACCGGCTCACCACTGGCGTAGCTCTCACGCACAGGCAACAACTCGGCACTATCGACCTTGATGTTGGTGTGGCAATTCATGCAGGTCTGGGTCGGCGGGATCGCTGCGAAACCCGCTTTCTCGACGGTCGTATGGCAATAACGACAGTCGATGCCCAGTTCACCGGCATGGAGCGCATGGCTGTACGGGACCGGCTGGTCCGGTGCGTAGCCAACATCGGTCGCGCGTGGAGAGAAACCGAAGTAGACGATGCCCCCGATGTAGAGCGGAGCAACAAGCAGAACGACGCCGACGATCGGTCGAAGCCGGTCGAGCCACTTCGGAAAAATGAGCGAGGTTTGGTGGTCTTTGCTCATGGGGAGGTGGATTCTAGCGAGGCCCTAGAAGGGCCGCAAGGCCCTCTCTGTGTGCTTTCGACACCTGTGGGGCGCCGAAATACAGCACTAATTAAGTACGGATAGGTCCTTCCAGTCCGTCGACGGACCCTTTATCTCACACCCGGGCCTCCGTGCCTGCGGAAAGAGTGAGCGGTATGCTGGTTTTCCCCATCCGGTTTCGAGTTCGCCAGCGCCGGGATTCGGCGTCGAGCAGGAGGAGTCCACGATGAAACGCAACGTCTCGACGTTCTTCCCGGGTATCGGCCTCGCGCTCCTGCTTCTGATCGTTCTCGCTCCGGCGAGCCACGCCTCGGTCGAAGTCGCCGTCGACGCCAAGACGATCAGCGACTTTCTCGGCGCGGTGATGCCCGAACGAATCGACGTCCCGGTTGCGGGAACCACCGTCCCCGTGCGGATCAAGAACTTCCGGGTCCGCGGTTTCGCCCAGGCCAGCGCCGGGACCAACGTCAAGGGCTACATCGACACGGCGCTCACCGTCTCCAGTGTGGACTACGGCCTCTCCCTGACCCTGCAGCCCAAACTCTCGGTGCGGGTCGTCGAACAGAACGGCTTTCGGATGTGCGAACTACGCTTCGAGAAGGTCCCGTTCTCCATCCCGCTGGTTGGATCGGCCAATCTGGCGCCGATGTTCCCGCCAGTGCGCTTGCCCGCGGACTATCTCTCCCAGGTGCCCACAGGCGTGCGGGATATCCCGGTGCGCACCCGGCTGGCCGACGTGACCATGGGCCGGGATTCGGTCCGGATGCACTTCGAATTGATCGTCAATCCGGACGTTTCCGGCCTGATCCGCCGACCCTAGCCTCCCTCCCGGAGCCTCGAGGGGCTCCGCTTCG
>CAZBZH010000586.1:0-3284 GCA_964496265.1 uncultured Acidobacteriota bacterium
CCACCGGCGTCAAGGTCGCCAACCCGGAGTTGTCGGTCTGGATCGCCACCGGCGACGGCGACTCGCTCTCCATCGGCGGCAACCACATCATGCACCTGATGCGGCGCAACGTGGACGTCAACGTCATGTTGTTCGACAACCGCATCTACGGTCTGACCAAGGGGCAGTACTCGCCGACCTCCGAGACCGGCAAGCGCACCAAATCGTCGCCGTTCGGCTCGATCGATCCGCCCTACAACCCGATCACCCTGGCCCTGGGAGCCGGCTCCAACTTCGTCGCCCGCTCGGTCGACGTGTTCGCCCCGCACCTCAAGGGGGTGCTCAAGCGGGCCCACGAGCACAAGGGCACGTCGTTCGTTCAGATCTTCCAGAACTGCAATATCTTCAACGATCACGCCTTCGACGAGTTCCGCGAAAAGAGCATGCGGGACGACAACCTGCTGATCCTGGAACACGGCCAGCCGCTGGTGTTCGGCAAGGATCGAGACAAGGGCGTGCGGCTCAAGCACGGCGTCACCCCCGAGGTGGTCACCCTGGGTAACGGCGTGCGGGAAGAGGACTTGCTGTTCCACGACGAGGCGGCTCCCCTGCCCTACGCGGTGATGCTGTCCCAGATGACCCCGCCGGACTTCCCGATGCCCGTCGGCGTGCTGCGCAAGGTCGACGCCCCGACCTTCGAGCGCGGCGTCCACGAGCAGATGGAGCAGGTGGCCGCGGCCAAGGGCCCGGGCAACGTCGACGCGCTGATCCGGGGTGGGGATACCTGGGAGGTTTCCTGACCTTTCCCGCCTCGGCAGGGCCGGTTCCGCGTTAGAATCGGCGCTTCGGGGTAAACGGAGGGGTCATGAAACTCGATCTCAGTGAAAAGGACGGCATCGCGATCCTCGAGCTACGGGGGCGCTTGACCGTCGGAACCGACCAGCTCCTGCGGGAGGCGATCGATACCCTGCTCGGCGCCCATCGCAGCAACATCCTGCTGGACTGCACCGAACTGACCTTCATGGACAGCCAGGGCATCGGCGAGCTGGTCTCGAGCATGAAGACCGTCAAGAAGTTCGGCGGCCAGCTCAAGATCCTCAAACCCGGCAAGCGCATCAAGGACTCGCTGGAGCTCTCGGCACTGCTTCCGGTGTTCGAGATCTACGAGGACACCGAAGAGGCGATCGAGAGCTTCGACCAGGCCTCCGAGGAAACCGATGACTAGCTCGCGATCGCTGGCGGCGTTGCTTCTGCTGGTCGCGTTGAGCTTCGGCTCCGGCTGCGCCGGCCAGGGCTCGGCGGATACCACCGCCGACGACGGTGACGCCGCTCCGGCAAGCAATGCCTCCGACACCCAGGCCGCGGCCGCGCCGCTGGTCGAGATGAAGAACGCGGTCAAGGCCGCCGACCATCTGATGGTCGCCGGCCAACCCTCCCGGGAAGAACTGCAGGCGGCCGCCGACGCCGGTTACACCACCGTGGTCAACTTCCGCGGCCTCGACGAGCAGGGCGCCTGGGACGAGACCGAGTTCGTCGAATCCCTGGGCATGCGCTTCATCCATTTCCCGATCACCGGCAAGGACGACTTCAGCCCTGAACGGGTCGACGCGTTCAACGCGCTGCTGGATGAGCTCGGCGACGAGCCGACGGTACTGCACTGCGCCAGCGGCAATCGCATCGGCAACCTGTTCGCCCTCAAGGCCGCCTGGATCGACGGCGCCGACGCCGACGCGGCCCTCGAGGCCGGCCGCAACTCCGGCATGCGCCGGGACGGCTTGGTGCGGGAACTACTGGGCGCTCGCGAATAGCAACAGCCCTGGCCGCACCCCGCCGGCGGAAGCCATGCCTCACGGGATAGCCCGATCACCCGGGGTGCCCGATCTCCCGGGGCGTAGCTCGACCCCGCTTCCCCGATAAGGAACACCCTTGCTCGAGGGAGTTAGATTTCTTCTCGGGAGTGCCACGTTTCTACCCGTGCTCGCGCAAAAACTGCGCTCCCCTCTTGCTCCAGAACGCCGGGGATGAGTTAAGCTCGGCGTGGCCGGCTCGGGGGGAAATGCCCACGCTACAACGTAGCGCGGGCACGATTCATGATGGCCTGGGATGCTGGAAAGAACGCTCGTTCTGCGCCGGAGGTGCTGCGCCACTTCCTGGACTCCGGTCCGATCCGCATGCTGTTCGATCAGTCTCCGATCTTCGCCTACCTCAAGGACACCGAGAACCAACTGATCCGCGTGAATCAGGCGGTCGCCGATTCCCTGGCGACCGAGGTGGATCGGATCAACGGCACGGCATGCGCCTACTGGTACCCGGAACATGCCGAGCGTTACTTCGAGGACGACCTCGAGGTCATCCGCACCGGCCGCCCCAAGACCGGCATCCTCGAACCCCACCGGCGTCATGACACCATGGGATGGATCGAAACCGACAAGCACCCGATCTTCGACGACCGGGGAGACGTCGCGGGTGTCCTGGTGCTCGCGCGCGATGTTTCCGACCGGGAGTACTACCGGGACCTGCTGCAACGCACCTCGCGGGTCAAGGCGGTGGAGAAGATGGCCGCGGGTGTCGGGCACGACCTGAACAACCTGCTGTCGGTGATCCAGGGTGAGCTGGAACTTCGCGTGCGCGACAAGGCGCAGCTCTCCACCGTTTACGACGCGGTGGGCCGTGCCGCCAAGCTGACCCGCCAACTGATGGGGCCGGTGCGCTCCAGCCGTGAACCGATGACCACGGCGCGGGTCGACGACGTGGTCGAAGACGTGCGCCGGCTGATGCGCTCCTCCATCCCGGAGCGGGTCACGGTCCGCACCGAATCGGCAGGCAGCCTGGAAGCCCACTGCCGCCCGCTGGAGTTGGCCGAGGCACTGACCAACCTGTTCGTCAACGCCTGGGACGCGATGCCCGACGGCGGGACGCTGACGATCATCAGCGAGCCCATGCGCGGGAACCGGGGCGAACCGCTGGCCGCGATTCGGGTGATCGACACGGGAACCGGGATTGCCCGGGAACACCTCGAGGCGATCTTCGCGCCGCTGTTCACCACCAAGGGAGTCGAGGGCACCGGCCTCGGCCTCTCCATCGCCCGCTCGCTGATCCGCGACATGGGCGGCGACTTGGTCGTCGAATCCCGCGAGGGCTACGGCAGCGAGTTCAGGGTATTGCTTCCCCTGGCCGACGGCCCTCCGCTCTAGCCTGATCGCGCTGGGCCCGGGAAGTCGGTTGACAACCCCCGGATCGGTGCTACCTTCCCCCCATCGCGCGGACGGGCCGCGCGGAACCGCCGCACAGCGGCGCACCTTTTC
>CAZBZH010000587.1:0-3279 GCA_964496265.1 uncultured Acidobacteriota bacterium
GGTTCGCCTGACTTCACTCGACCGACGGGTTCCCCTCTTCCTGTCCGAGCGGTACGTTTCCTGTCGAGTCGTACATTCGAGCAGGCTCGCCCTTCGCCCTTCGCCCTTCGCCCTTCGCCCAGACGCAGACGCCGTTGCTGACTGGGAGGAGTCCGCATCTGCGGACTGCGCGAGTCTGCACCTGCAGACTGAACTTTGCCGAAGCGGGAAGAGTCGCATTTGCGGAGGGCGGGAGTCTGCACCCGCAGACTGAATCGTTGCCGGCGCGAAAGGAGTCCCATTTGCGGACGGCGGGAGTCTGCACCCGCAGACTGAATCGTTGCCGGGACGGGAGGAGTCCGCCGCTGCGGACTGCCGAAGGTCTGCACATGCAGACTGAAGTGTTCCCGGAACGGACCGGCGAACGAGCCGCGAATCCCGTTGTTAGAAGATCCAGTGCGGACCCGGCCGCGCCGAGGTCCGCCGATGCCGTGAGATCTTCCCCGCCCGGCCCAGCGCCCGGAAAAACCCGCGGAAGCGCGCCGAAGCCTCGTCGAACCGTCCCCGCAACATGAGCCGGGACCCGAGGCTCACCGTCTCCCACGCCGCTCCCAGCCAGGACCGCCACATCGGCTTGTCCGGTCGCTTCACCGCCAGCACGTGGCGCAGGTAGATCCGATTCGCCCGGGCGGTCACCTGCTGCATCCTGTCCCGGCTGCCCGACTCGCCGCCCCGCGCATGGATCGCCTCGGCTGAAGGCACCACGCCGAGCTTCACGCCGAGGCGCGACGCCCGCAGACACCAGTCGTCATCCTCGCCGTAGAGGAAGAACAGCGGATCGAAGCCGCCGACCTTCTCCAGCACCTCACGGCGCATCAACCAGATCGCCGCGTTGACGAAGGGCACTTCGTAGACATCCCGCAGCGAGCCGGACTCCAGATCGTGAAACAGCTCGGGGTTGGTTTGTCCCAGGTTGGTGGCGAAGGGGCCGTCCAGTTCGGCGCCCCCGGCATCCCGGTGCAGCGGACTGAACACACCGACTTCGGGATGCCGCGACGCCACGTCGAGCATCCGCGCCAGGGTTTCTTCAGCGAGGAACGCATCCTGGTTGAGCAGCAGCACCCACTCGGCGCCATGCTCGCGCGCGTGATGCAACCCGAGATTGTTGGCCACGCCAAAACCCAGATTGCGCTCCTGGGGGAAACAGGTCGCCTCGAACTCCCGGGCGATCTCGACGCTACGATCCGACGAGGCGTTGTCGATGATCACCACCCGGGTCGGCACGCTGCTGCGGCGACAGGAGTCGAGGCAACGCTCGAGCCAGGGCTCGGCCTGGTAGGTCGCGATGACGGTCCAGACCAGCGGCGCGGCTTCGGGTGCCGAGCCGGACGCCGATTCGGGCGCACCGGCACCGGACGGCTGCTTCCCGTCGGGCGTCGCCGGCTCAGGCTGGGCGTTCTCAGGCATCATGCGAATCGTCGGTCGGTGGGCTCCCGATTGCAAGCGCCGAGCGCAACTGGAATACGGCACTGCGTCTACGGCGCGGGAAGCGAGACCCTCAGGGTGCGACCCACATCGACTTCCACGGTCTGCGGGATGCCCGGCCGCGCGCACGCGGCATCGGCACAACTCTCCAGCGTGTAGGCGCCCGGAAGCAGGCCGGGAATGGTGATGCCCCCATCTTGCAAGGGGAACAGCACCGACTCCGCTCCGTAGGCACTACGGGCGTCAGCCGCGATCTCCGCGGACGCCGTCAGCCGGAGCGCCGCTCCACTTCCGGAGACAAGCACATCGAGCGCACCCGCCCGGGCGACGAAACGGGGTGCGACCTTCAGCAAATCCCCCCGCTCCAACCAGGGCTCGCCGAGGATTCCGTCCCCGGTTTCGAACACGGTGCGCGCGGGGATCAGATAGGGGTGGTACCAGTCGATGCTGGCAGTGAGCCGGCCCTCGCCCAGCCCGACCAGGTACAGCGCGTCGCTCGACCCACGCAGGGCAGGGTCGACCTTCAGCGTCTCGCCGGTGTCGGTTGCCGTCTGCCCGACGAACGTGATCTCCGCATCGTCGACTCCGGTGGCGCGGGTTCCGTCCGCCAGCAACGGCGAGATCTGCAACGCAGGCGCACAAAACAGCTCGGTGTGCCCGATAGGGAGCGCCTCCCCTTCGCCCAGGGTCAGTGAGTAGCCCTCGCCCGGCAGCACCTGGCCGTCGTACCAGGTCCAGAGTTCGGAATCGGCGGCGAGCATCGCCAGGCGATAGGCTCCCGGTTCCAACGGCCCGATGATGAACTCGTCGCTGTCCTGCCCGCTGAGCGGATGGTCGTCGAGGCGCACCACGGCGCCGTCATCTCCAGCCTCGTCCTCGCCGGTCCGATCGCCTGACCTGTCGCCGCTCCCTTCGCCGCTCCCTTCGCCGATGCCAGAACTCACATCGTCGCCCGGCGCCGCATCCCCGGCCGCCGGCAACTCCAGAACTGCCGGTTCCTCTCCCTCGCGAAACACCCGGAAGGAGACCGCCGCCGGCACCCCCCGGCCGTCGTCGCAATCGACGCTGCCGCGAAAGGTCGCCGCCGGCAGCACCGGAAGATCCAGCTCCACCCGCTCCCCCTCCTCGACGGTAAGCTCCAGCTCCGCCACCGGCTCCTCACCGGACACCGCCACCCGGGCGAAGCGGGTCAGCCCCCGCTCGCCGCGAACCCGCGCCGCCACCCGGTAGCGTCCGGGGTAGAGCCCACGCTGCACCGCCCAGCCGCTCTGGTCGGTCAACGCGGTCCGCTCCCGTTTGTCCGCCAGGAGCTCCAGGTCGCTGGGAGGCGTGAAAGGCTCGTCTCCCAGGTACTCGACGCTCAACTCGACCCCGGCGAATGGGTTGTCTCCCTCCTCGCGGGCCTGGCCCAGAATCTCGGCACCCCGGCGCAGGGTGACCATGGCGCTGCGATAGAACTCGCCGTCGGGATCGAACTTCTCGACGGCGGTCCGACCGGGCAGCCACTCCCGGTGCCCGGCGACCACGACCAGATTCCCCGCGTCGGGAAACACCGTGGCCGAGCCGATGTGCCCGGTGCGGTCGGTATCCATCGGCTCCGCATCCTCGAGCAGCGGGTCCTCGTAGACCTCGACCACCGCTCCGCGCAGCGGCACCCCGTCGGGGTCCTTGACGTGGACGTACAGCGGCCTCTTGAGCTTGCCTCCCTTGCCCTCGGCCAGCTCGACGACGAAGTCCTGCCGCCGGAACTGTCCCCGGGCCAGCGGGTCCTCGTAGACCTCGACCACCGCTCCGCGCAGCGGCACCCCGTCGGGG
>CAZBZH010000588.1:0-3273 GCA_964496265.1 uncultured Acidobacteriota bacterium
GTGGCCTTCCGGCGGGATGACGATCCCGGACCGATCCTGACCCACGATCTTCCGGAGTTCCTCGACACCGTGGAGAACTCTCCCCCATCCCGCGGGGGCTCGCTGGTGGTCTGCGACTACTCCGGCTATACCCCCGACGGGATCAAGGATGGCCAGCCGGACTTCGCCCGCGGCATCGCCAAGGTCACCTGGGACCCCGAGGCCCAGAGCTTCTTCACCGAGTGGTCCAGCGATGCCTATCAGTGCAGCTGCATTCCGACGATTAGCGAGGGGTCCAACCGGGTCTACTTCTCCGGCGCGGAGGAAGCGGACGGCATCACCTACCAGTACGCCATGCGGTTCGACGACGACAGCGACGGGCCCGGAGGCGAGCTGGTCCTGCGCGCCCCGGTGGCCCCCGCCTACGATTCCTCCGAGGGCGCCGGCGACGGCGTGTTCGACGGCGGGAACAACATCCTGGTCAACGATGACGGCTCCATCGTATGGCCGGGCGCCAACACCCTGGTTCGGGTGTTCGACACCGTCGACGCCACCGGGTCGGTCTCCGTCGGCGGCGACGGCCCGCCGCTGACCCTGGGCAAACGCCCCGGCGGGGAACTGGAGCTACGCTGGACCGCCGCCTGCGCCGACCCCACCCGGGACTACGCGGTCTACGAGGCTCCCCTCGGCGCCCCCGAAGCCTTTGCGCCTGCCACCTGCTCCACCGCCGGCTCCGCGAGCTGGACGTTCACTCCGTCGGCCGGGTCCCGGATGTTCCTGGTGGCCCCGCTTCAGTCGGGCAGTGAGGGGTCCTACGGTCGCAGCAGTGCCGGTGTCGAACGGGAAGCCTCGCCGGCCCCCTGCGCGCCGCGTACTGTCGAGAGCTGCTTCTGATCGGCCGCGGCGAGCGTTCTTCAGCGTTGCCTCCATGGCCCCCCGATGGGATACTCGGCGCAACTGATCGTCGATCCTGCCGGATCCCTGAGGTGGCCATCCATGACCCGCGTGCTCTGGCTTACGTTGATTCTCTGGCTCCCACTCTCGACCGTCACCGCACAACCGGTCCCGGCGGAAGTCCTGCAGCGGATCGAGGCATCCCTCGGCGAACCCGATGGGACCCACCGGACCGCGCCCTGGGAGTTGAGCGCCGGCCCGGTGAGCCTGCGCTTCGAGCCCGGGCTGGTCACAACGGCCGGACGCAACGGCACCGGCTGCCGGGAAATGTTGTTCGACGGGCGCGGCATCCTGGAGCTTTCGACGGACGATCCGGTGGAGGCCGGACAGCTCGAACTGTTCACCGGTAACGAACGACTCGCCGAGCCCTTCGATCAGGCGGTACTCGTCCTTTGCTCCGACGGCGACACCTCGCGCCCGGCACTCGGCGAAGGAGCGCCCACCCCGGAGGACGCCGCCGCCAGGATGGGCCAATGGGGGGACTCGATCGAACGCAAGCTGGCGGGCGCCGGCCACGGCATGCTGCGCCGGGCCATGGGAGACACCCGCTACGGGGACTACATCGCCGCGCGGCTGACCAGCGCCGAGCTCGGCGAGATCCTGGTGGTGATCGACCCGGGAGAGGTCCCTGAAGTGCTGGTCGGCCAGTTCGTGCCCCTGGACATGACCGAGCGGGAGAAGGAGCGTGCCGGCTGGCACATCCGCCGCCAGCAGCGACGGGGCCGCCTGTCGGGGATGAGCCAGGAGGACCTGGGGAACTTCGACACCTGGTTTCAGGCCGCCGGGAGAGACGCTGGCGCGAACTACGACCGGGATGCCGCCTTCGAACCGGAGCACTACCGGATCGAGGCCTCGATCGGTTTCAACTCCAAGGATCTGGAGGGAACCGCTCACATTCGGGCCCGGGCGACCCGAGGCGATACCCCGGTCATCCGGCTCGAGTCGGCCGCCGATGTCTCGATCGACCGCACCACCCTCGCCGACGGGACCCTCCTGCCCTTCTCCCAGGAGGCCGGGGAGACCCTGGTCTTCCTCCCCGCCGCCCCGGCAGCCGAGGAAACACTGGAGCTCGTCGTCGAGTTTTCCGGCGAGTTGATCTCCAAGGTCGACGCGACCCTCTTCGCTCTCAACCACACGATCTACTGGCACCCCCACATGGGCTCCCGGGATCGGGCGACCTACGAGGTGCGCATGGAGTGGCCCGAGCACCTCGACCTGTTCATGTCCGGCGATCCCGTCGAGCGCGACAGCCAGCGGGGGCGCTCCTGGGCGTTGCACCGTCAAGGGGTGCCGGTCAGTGCCTTCACCTTCGAGATCGGGCGCTATGAAACCGAGTCGGCCCAGGTAGGTGAGATCCAGCTGACCGTGGCCACCGACTCGGTGCTCAGCCGCTACGACCAGGGCTCCGCCAGACGCCTGTTCCAGGAGTTCCGCATGGCGCTGGACTTCCTTCAGGAGCAGTTCGGACCGTTGCCGGTGAAGCGCCTGACCATCGTCACCGTGCCGCGGGGCTTCGCCCAGGGAACCCTGGGGCTGATCACCTTGCCCCAGGGCATCGCCTATCGCAGATCGGACTGGTCCGCCCTCGACCAGCTACGCCATCAGCAGGGGCGCGACCGGCAGTCCTTCATCGTGCACGAACTGGCCCACCAGTGGTGGGGCAACCTGCTGGGAGCTCGAACCGACCGGGACTACTGGCTCAACGAGGCGATGGCGAGCCACGCCGAGATCCTCTGGGGCCGCAGCCGCGACGGCCGCTACTCCAGCGCCAAGAAGGGGTTCCTCGCCGAGTCCACACCCGACGGGAGGCCGCTGGAGTCTCTCGGTCCCCTGACTCTGGGCACCCGGCTCAACTCCAGCCGGGCCGATGCCTATCAATCGATCGTCTACGAGAAGGGCGCGCTGGTGGTCGGCACGCTGAGTCAGATCTTCGGTGAGAAGGACTTCGCCGAGATCCAACGCATCCTGCTGGAGCACGCGCGCTTTCGCGACATCTCGACCGAAACCTACTTCCAGGCGCTGGAAAAGATCGCCGGCACCGATCTGCAGTGGTTCGTGGAGCGCTACATCTACGGAACCGGTTTTCCCCTGATGGTGTACTCCCCCGAGTTCGTGCAATCGGACGAGGGACCCTGGCGGGTCGAGGTCGCGACCCGGCTCTACCCCCAGTACGAGAAGACCTGCCGGGTCGACGACGCCGGCGAACGGGCCGACGTGCGTTGCGCGCTGATCCCCTCGGAGAATCTGGACCAGGTCGCCCTGCCGCTGCCTCTTCGGCTGATCGTGCGGAACCAGGAGACCGAGAAGAAGCAGGTCGTCTCCGGCCGCACGCTGGTTCAG
>CAZBZH010000589.1:0-3253 GCA_964496265.1 uncultured Acidobacteriota bacterium
CACTCAGGCTCCCGAGGTCTGCCAGGTCTAGCCGACCGGATCGGAGCGGGGGCAATCGCGGGATGCGCGGACTCCCAATCAGGGGAGAGCCGATGTCATGCACTACCTAGATGCTTCCGTTCCGATCCCGACGATCCCGTTGACCGCCGGCACCTGGCGGTCCATCGCCGGTGCACTCAGCCTGTCCGCACGAGAGCTCCAGTTCGTGCAAGGGGTCTTTCGCGGCGATTCGGAGCGGATGATCGCGGACCATCTGGGCATCTCCCGCCACACGGTGCACACCTATTCGGACAGGGTCTATCGCAAGCTGCACATCTCGGGCCGCACCGAACTGGTCGTCCGGGTCTTCGCCGAGTACCTGCGCCTGGATTAGCGGCCGTTCCCCGGTCTGGCGGTCGACGCCGGGACCAGCCCCGGGGCTGACGTCGCTTTGTCCGCCCGCCGAGCCGCTACGGGATATCGAAGAACGCCACCTCGTGTTCGATGCGGTGGCGGGAGAAGTCGAGGCCGTCGCTTGCCGCACTGAAGTGGTAGGGCACGCCGGCGGGGAGCATCAGCACGTCTCCCTTGGCAACGGTCAGCGTTCGGCCGTCTTCGGCGTCGCCGATCACCAGGCTACCGCTGCCGCCCCAGACGTAGAGGGATGCGGCGCGTTTGTCGTCGGCCAGGGCGGGGGAGTGGCCGTCGGCGTCGACGGCGAAGCGCTCGGCCTGGACGGCGAAGTCTGCGAGCACGGTCTTCGAACCCTGTTCCAGCTTCGTTGCCGTCAGTGGTCGGGTCACGGGGCCATCGGCGGTGATGGAGACCAGGCGGCTTGATGCGGGCGGATCCGCCTTGAGTAGGTTCTCCCGGGCGTAGTCCCGGGTGAAGTGCCCGGGGATCGCACGGCCTTCGTTCTGATCGTGGAGCCGGTCGACCATGTCGGTGGAGACGGTGGCGTACTCCTCGAGCACGCAGCCGAGCACGGTGTGGACCACGTTGAGCTGGTCGATGACGAACACGTCCCCCGGTTCCGGGCGCACCATCCAGCGTTCGAAGCGGGGATCGTCGGCGCCCTGGAGCCAGGCGTTGAAGCTGTCCCGGTCGTAGATCCGCTCCCATTCGTCGATGGGGCAGAGGAACACCCGGGCGTTTTGCTGGGGCTCGACGATATGGAACACCTCGACCTTGTGGGTCCGGTGGCACTGGAAGCTGAAGCCCTCGCCGTCGGTCTGCAGGAACACGGCGAAGCCCAGCGGGGTGGTCGCCTTGATCGCGTAGGACTTGTACTTGCAGGTCAGGCCCAGCTGCTGCTGGAAGCGGGCGATGGCCAGGGCGGTGTCGGCGCGGACCGTGCCGGACATCAGCCGCTTGAGCACGTACTTGAGCAGGTCCTCCAGGCGTTCGGCCTGGTCGATCGGCTGGTCCTCGGCGAGCAACTCGCCCAGGGCCGGGAGCGCGGCGACGCCGTAGCCGGCGATCTCGCCGATGGCCTCGTGCTCGAAGGGCTTCTCGTGGCGGGCCACGTCCTGGATCCGGCGCTTGATGTCTGGTGCTTGATGGTCGGTCACGGCTCGGTTCCTCGGAGCGAGGGCGGCCCTGGCCGGAGACCGTTGGGGCGCCTCGGGTGATGCGAACCGGGGACTATATCAGCCCTCCGGGCTCCGATCCCGGCCCCGGCAGGCCGCCCGGCGGCCCTGCCGCGGAAACCGCGACATCTCGGCGGCGCTCCCTTACACTAGGGCCCCGATGGAGAGTATCCCGACCCCCAGGCTGATCCTGCGCCCCCTCGAGCGGGGGGATCTGCGGCCGTTGCACCGGCTCTACCGGGATCCGGAGTTGATGCGCTACATCACCGGAAAACCCCGGACTCTGCAAGAAACCGTCGACAAGCTCGAGGTTCACCTGCGGGACTACGAGCGCTACGGCTTCGGCCTCTACGCCACGATCCTGCGGGAGAGCGGCAAGATGGTCGGCCGGGCGGGGCTGGTCCCGACCCCCGGCGAGGAGGGTCTCGAGGCCGAACTGGCCTGGCTCGTGCGCCAGGATCAGCAGGGCAAGGGGTTGGCCTTCGAGATGGGCGCCGCCCTGGTCGATCACGCCTTCAGCCGGCTGACCGTTCGGCGGCTATTCGCCAAGGCCTACGTCGAGAACGAGCCCAGCATCCGGGTGATGGAGAAGCTGGGCATGCACCACGTGCTGACCGCCGACGGCGAGGTGCTCTACGAATTGAAGCCCCACTAGGAGGCCCATCTACCCGAGTGCCGGCCGGTGCCCCCGAGTTCGCCCGTCCTTGCACTCCATGCTACTTCGGCAGAAAACACAGCTTTTGTCCGCTTTTTGTCGGATTGCTGTCACATTCCTTGCCGTTGCGGCATTGTCGGCGTACACCGTGCGTGGAGTCTGTCCGCCGCCTCACGGGCGCGACAGAAACTCCCGAGGGAGGGGCTTTCTGACGGAGCCGTCCGCGTGGGCGGGCTTCTGCCATCCCGGACCACAGGGGTCGAGCCTGGTGTCGCGCGCACCGCGTCGGGCTCGTTCGAGTTACGCAAGCTTGCAGGACCGATCATTTTGAGGAGGGATGGGATGCAATACCGCACCCCGATGCGTCGTGTTGCGCGAGTCGCCACGATGCTGCTCGCGCTTACCCCGACGGCAACCTGATCGAAGTATCGACGCCCGCCTAGATCGTCGCTTTCAGGCGGTCCATCAGCGCCTGCAAATCAGCCTCGGACCGTTCGTTGGTCAGGCGCCCGGTCTCGTCGAACTGGTTCGAGCTGTTGGCGAGGTGCACTTCGCCGCCGACCAGAAGGTTCGGAGAAAAGGCGATAAGGCAGTCGATCAGCATCGACTGGGCCCGCTCGCCGCCCGCCCGTCCGGCCGCCGCTGACATGATGGCGACCGGCTTGCCCTTCCACGGGCCCTTGCCGGTGCGGCTGACCCAGTCGAGTGCATTCTTCAGGACGCCCGAAATGCCCTTGTTGTATTCAGGGGTGCAGACGACCACCGCGTCGGCTGCAAGGATCTGGTCGGCCAGGGTCATGGCGGCGGCGGGCACGCCCTCGGCCTGTTCCAGATCGCCGTCATAGAGCGGCATGTTCAGGTCGGCGAGCGTGAAGTCCGCCGGATCGAAGAGGCGCGCCGCCTCTCGAACCAGCGCGGTGTTGGTACTGGCCTGTCGCAGGGATCCGCTGATCCCCAATAGGTGATGCGAGGGCATCCCGGTCTCCTGTGCCGTTGTTTGTCCCATGACATAGGCGCGGCATCTGAGGCC
>CAZBZH010000590.1:0-3250 GCA_964496265.1 uncultured Acidobacteriota bacterium
GGGCGAGGCCAGCAGCACCACGCCGAGCATGCCCAGCACGAGGCCGGCTACCGCGGTGGCGGTCAGCTTGCGTCCACCGAAGACCGTTGCGTCGAGGCCGACCATCCAGATCGGCACGGTGGCGACGATCACCGAGGCGAGCCCCGAGGGCACCCACTGTTCGGCCCAGGTCACCACGCCGTTGCCGCCGGCCATCATCAGACCGCCGACCACCACCGCCCAGGCCCAGGGGCGCCAGCCGGAACCGGCCACGCCGCCCTGGAACCGCATCCAGCCATAGAGCGCCAGCCCGGCAAACAGGAAGCGGAAGCCGGCCATCAGGAAGGGCGGCACGGTCTCGATGGCGATCAGGATCGCCAGGTAGGTGGAGCCCCAGACCACGTAGATCGCGGCAAAGGCGCCGATCAGGGCCAGGCGGGAAGGACTGGAGTGGGTGGCAGGTGTCATGGCGGGTCTCCTCTGGGGTTCCCCTCTAATAGACGTCCTGAAGGCCGATCCGAACAGATGCAGGAATCACCAATTGACACCAGTACAGTTACCCGGGACCCCAACTGTACCGTAGACTCTCTCCAGACAGTCGAGGACCGCCCGGATCGGCCGGGTGGCCGCTCTGATGGAGGTACCCCCAGATGCCAGCCGTCCCCATCGCAGGAGCCCCCGAACAGCCGCTGTATCGCCGTGTCGCCGACCGGGTCGCCGGCCTGATCGACGCCGGAACCCTGCGCCCGGGGGACCGGGTGCCCTCGGTCCGGCGACTCAGCCGCCAGCTCGAGGTCAGCGTCAGCACCGTGGTCGAGGCCTATCGCCTGCTGGAAGACCGGGGCATGGTCGAGGCCCGGCCCCAGTCCGGCTTCTACGTGCGTCCAGCCGCCCTGGGGAACGCGTTGGAGCCCCGGCGCTCGAGCACCCTGGCCACCGCCACCGTCCCCGAGATCGACGACTTCGCCACCCGCGTGATGAAGGAGGTGACCGAGCACTGGGAAGGGGTCTCCTTCGGCTCGGCGACGCCCAACGCGACCTTTCTACCGGTCACCAAACTCAACCGGTTGATGTCCCGGGTGGTGCGGCTCCGCCCCGACACCAGCGCCTCCTACGACACCCTCGCCGGCTACTCCAAACTGCGCACCCTCATCGCCCGGCGCTCCCTCGACGCCGGCTGCGCCCTGGAACCGGACGACGTGATCACCACCGCCGGCGCGCAGCAGGCGCTGGCGGTCTGCCTGCGGGCGGTCACCAAGCCGGGTGACCTGGTGGCGATCGAAACGCCGACCTACCACGGCTTGCTCGAGGTGCTGCAGGCGCTGCACCTCAACGCGCTGGAGATCGCCACCGATCCGCGGGAGGGAATCTGTCTGGTCGAGCTGGAGAAGGCGCTGGACAAGCAGAAGGTCGCCGCCGTGGCCTTGATCCCCAGCTACCACAACCCGCTGGGCCACTGCATGAGCGACGACGACCGCGGCAAGCTGGTCAAGATGATCACCGAGCGCAAGATCCCGCTGATCGAGGATGACGTCTACGGCGAGCTACCCCACGAGGGGCGCCGCCCCCGGGCCTGCAAGGCCTTCGACGAGGAGGGCTACGTGATGCTCTGCTCGTCCTTCAGCAAGACCATCGCCCCCGGCTACCGGGTCGGCTGGGCGGTCCCCGGCCGCTTCCGCGAGGCGGTGGAGCGTCAGAAGTTCCGGCTGTCGATCTCGGTGGCCACCCCGACCCAGATGGCCATCGCCGAATTCCTGGCCGACGGCGGCTTCGACCGGCACATCCGCCGGCTGCGCCGCAACTACCGCGACCTGTCCTACCGCTACGCCTACACGATTCTCGACACCTTCCCCAAGGGGACCCGGGTCAGCCGGCCCAGCGGCGGACACGTGCTGTGGGTCGAGATGCCGGAACAGATCGACTCGACCCGGCTGTACGACGAGGCCAGCAGCCAGATGATTCGCTTCGTCCCGGGGCCTCTGTTCTCGGCCACCGATCGCTATCGCAACTTTCTGCGGATCAACACCGCCAAGCCCTTCTCCGACGAGATCGAGCGGGCGCTCCAGACCCTGGGCAAGCTGGCGGCCAAACACCGCTAGGGCGCTGGCCTGGCGGCGCCCTGCCGGTCCATAATCGGCGACCGTGACCCTCGACCCTCAAGGCCGCCGCATCCTGTTCGCGATCTTCATCTTCGCGACGCTGACCCGTGGGCTCTACCTCTGGTTCTTCCTCCAGGGAGATCCCCTGGCCGGCTACCCGATCCACGATGCCGAGTTGTACGACCGCTGGGCCCGGGCCTGGTCCGAGGGCCAGGACTGGGTCGACGGCCCGTTCTACCAGGCGCCGCTCTACCCCATGCTGCTCAGTCTGGTGTACCGGCTGTTCGATGCACCCTGGGTACCGGTGTACCTGCTTCAGAGTCTGGCCGGGCTGGGATCGCTGTGGCTGGTCTTCCGGGTCGCCCTGCGGGCCTTCGGTCAGACCTCGGCGCTTTGCGCCGCCGGCCTCGCCGCGTTCTACGGCGTGTGGCCCTTCTACGAGACCAAACTGCTGCCCGCGGCGCTGGCTTCGCTGGCCGCGCTGTGGGTCGTCGACCGGCTGCAGGTCGCGGTCACCACCGAGAGCGACGGCCCGCGCTTCCTGCGCTGGTCGGTCGCCGGCGCCTCGATCGGGATCGCCGCGCTACTCCGTCCCAACCTGCTGTTGATCGCCGTGCTGACCGCCCTGTGGATCCTGGTGGCCGGACTGCGCGGCAAGGGGCCGGGGGTCCGCGCACTGGTTCCACTGCTCGCCGCCTGCGCCCTGGTGATCCTGCCGGTGACCCTGCGCAACATGAGCCATGGCGATCCGGTGCTGATCTCGAGCAACGGCGGCGTGACCTTCTACCAGGGGAATCACTCCGCGGCCCAGGGGGTCTTCAGCGCCGTGCCGGAAACCAGCGGCTCGATCGTCAACCAGCAGGCGGAGACCCGTGCCCTGGCCGAACGGGACAGCGGCTTCCAACCGACGGCGGGCAACATCGGGATGAAAGCCTCGGCGGTCAGCCGCTTCTGGTTCAGCCGTGCCGTCGAGGAGATCGGCGCCGACCCCGCCGAGTGGCTGGCCCTCGAGGGCAACAAGCTCTGGCTGTCCTTCGACAACTACGAACACGCGCTGGAGTACAACCCCCAGCTCGATCCCAACCCCCTACGCTGGCTGCTGGTCCTGCCGTTCTGGATGGTCTTGGCGCTGGCGGTGCTGCGCCTGGGCTCTCCCCATCGCCTCGAGGATG
>CAZBZH010000591.1:0-3250 GCA_964496265.1 uncultured Acidobacteriota bacterium
GGAGAGCCCTATCAGGACACCGACGGCAACGGCGCGCACGACCCGGGGGAGCCCTGGCTCAACCTGGACTACGGCTCCGACCCGGATGCCCCGCTCAGGGCGGATGCGGGCAATCCCTACGCCGACCCCGGTTCCGGGACCGGGCCGATGCGCAACCGTGCCGGTCCGGCGTGGACGGTCCAGGCCGCGGTTCATGGCCATCTGCGGCTTCACGGGCGGTTCCGGATGGGACAGGCGGTCATCGTCGGCAGGGTCCGGGCGGCCCGGGTCGACGGCGACCCCCACACCGCGACGGGGCTGCGGCTCTACCCCGATTCGCCCCTCGACCCGCCGGGTGTGCATGGTGCTCCGGGGGCTCCCCGCTGGACCCTCCAGGGGGTGCGTTGAGGTGCTAAACTCGCCTCGATGCCGACGATCCTGCTGGCCGACCCGATTGCCGCCCGGCGAGCGCTGCTCCGGCGCGCGCTGGAGGCGGACGCATTCGCGGTCGGCGAACTGGGGCGCGCCTCCTCCCTCGGCGAGATCTGCGAGCGCGGTCCGGCCCCGGAGCTCATCCTGCTCGACGTCGAGTTCCCCGGGGCGCGGTCGGTGCTGTCCCTGCTCGCCGAGTTGCCCGACGCTCCCGGCGTTCTGGTCCTGACGCCCGCAGGTGAGGTCGAGGACGCGATGGAGTTGGTCCGGGCCGGGGCCCTCGATCTGGTCCGTCGGCCGGTGGACCGGGATGTGTTGCGCCACCGTTTGCGTCGGGAGTTGGAGGCCCGGGCGGCCCGCCGTGCGTCGCGGGCGGCCCACGCCGGGGCCGAGCCCGAGGATTCGGCGTTTCCGCGAGTCGTCGGCCGTTCACCGGCCATGCAGGAGCTCGCCCGAGAAATCTGGCTCGCCGCCGAGCATGAGCGCCCGGTGCTGCTCCATGGAGAATCGGGAACCGGCAAGACCCTGCTGGCCCGGGCGATCCACCGCGGAGGGCGGCGGGAGCGGGAGCCGTTGCTCGAGCTGGACGGTTCCGGGGACCCGGGGGACTGGCCGGCGGTCGCGGGTCGCGGCAGTCTGCTCGTGCGTCGCGCGGACCGTCTACGCGGGACCGCGGCCGAGTCGCTGATCGCCTTACTTTTGTCCTTGCCGCCGGGCACCCAGCGCCTGATGGCGACGGTCGGGCCGGGGGAGGGACCGGCCGATCGCCGCCTCGACCCGCGGCTGGGGCTGCTGGGCAGCGGCCCCTGGATCGCGGTTCCCGCCCTGCGCGAGCGCCACGAGGACATTCCCCGGTTGGCCCGCTTCTTCCTGGCCCGCTTCGCCGAGCGTTGCGGCCAGCGGGAGGTGCCCCTCTCCGCCGAGGCGGCGGAGGTCTTGCGGCGGCATCCCTGGCCGGGCAACGTGCGTGAACTGCGGCGGGCGGTGGAGCATGGGGCAATGCTCGCCGGGGAGGACGCCCTGCAGCCCCGCCATCTGCTGTTGACGCCGCGGCATCCCTTCGATGCCGCCAACTCGATGGTGGTGCCGGGGCAGGCGGTGCTGCGCACCATCGGCAACCGGGCCCGGGATCGCGCGGAGCGGGTCGCGATCGAGAGTGCGCTGCTGCGCAGCGGAGGAAATCTAAACCACGCGGCGAGTTTGCACGGCATCGACGCCGACGAGCTGGCTGCGCGCATGAAAGAACTGGCGATGGCCCCCGATGGGGGGCAGGAGAAACGATCGTGAGCCAACTGGATCTCGCCGAGCGCGACCTGCTCAGCCTGCTGGACTTCACTCCCGCCGAGGTGCGGGAAATCATCGAGACCGCCGTGCAGCTGCGGGCCAACCCGCACCGCTATCAATCCGCCCTGGCCGGCAAGACGCTGTTCATGTACTTCGAGAAGCCCTCGCTCCGCACCCGGGTGACCTTCGAGACCGGCATGACCCAGCTCGGCGGCCACGCGATCTACTACACGGCCACCGACGGCAAGATCGGCGAACGGGAGAGTGTCGCCGACGTGGCCCGCAACCTGGAACGCTGGGTCGATGGCGCCATGTGCCGCACCTTCAGCCACGAGATGCTCCAGGAACTGGCCGATGTGGCCTCGATCCCGATCATCAACGGCCTGACCGACTTCCTCCACCCCTGTCAGGCTCTGGCCGACTACCAGACCCTGGCCCAGGTCAAGGGGGGCGTCGCCGGGCTGCCCGGACGCCGTCTGGTCTACATCGGTGACGGCAACAACGTGGCCCACTCGCTGATGGCGGGCGGAGCCAAGCTCGGCGTCCACGTGACCGTGATCTGCCCCCCCGGGAACGAGCCCGATGCCGATCAGCTGGCGGCATGCCAGCAGGCGGGCGAGGAGACCGGGGCCAAGATCGATGTCCAGAACGACATGGAGGCGGTGGCCGGAGCCGACGCGGTCTACACCGATGTCTGGGCCTCGATGGGGCAGGAGGACGAGGCCGCGGCCCGGGACAGGGTCTTCCGTCCCTATCAGGTCAACCAGGCGGTGATGGACAAGGCGGGAGAAGAGTCGATCTTTATGCACTGCCTGCCCGCTCACCGTGGGGACGAGGTCACCGACGAGGTGGCCGATTCGCCCCGCTCGGTGATCTTCCAGGAGGCGGAAAACCGGCTCCACGCCCAGAAGGCGGTCATGCTCCTGACCATGGCCGGCTAGCGAAACCCCTCGAAGCGGGGGCGGGGTTCCCGCTCCGTCCCCGCTACTTCCAGGCGGTGTGGACGGCGACGATGCCGCCGGTCAGCAGGTCCCACTCGCAGCGGGCAAAGCCGCAGTCGCGGATGGCGGCGGCGAGGTCCGGGGCTGCGGGAAAATCGGAAATCGTCCGGGCCAGGTACCCGTAGGGGCCGCTGGCGCCGGAGACGCCGTCGCCCAGCAGCGGCAGCAGCCTCCGGAGATAGAAGCGATACAGCCGGGAGAACACCGGGCCGGTCGGCTTGGAGAACTCGAGGACCACCAGACGGCCCCCCGGGCGGAGCACCCGCCGGATCTCGCCGATTCCCCGGGCCATATCGGCGAAGTTCCGCACGCCGAAGCCGACGGTGGCCGCCTCGAAGGTTCCGTCGGGGAAGGGGAGGCGCAGCCCGTCCCCCTCGACCACGGCGCAGTGTCCGGCCAGGCTGCGGCGCCGGACCTTTTCGCCGGCGATGGCCAGCATCGGCCGGGAGAAATCGCAGGCCACGACGAAGGCGCCGGGGCGCCGTTTCACGATCTCGAGAGCCAGGTCCCCGGTGCCGCAGCAGAGGTCGAGGACCGGGGCGGAGGGGTTTGCG
>CAZBZH010000592.1:0-3242 GCA_964496265.1 uncultured Acidobacteriota bacterium
CGGGATCATCACCTCGATCTCGAAGGCGGACAGGTCCACCACGGCGACCAGCGGCTGCCCCGGGGTCACCGGGTCGTGATCGTCGACGTCCAGCCGCGAGACCAGGCCGTCGACGGGGGAGCGAATCTCCAGTTCGTCGACCTGGCGCTCGGCCTCGGCGACGACCATCCGCTGCCGCTCGATCTGGAGTTCCCGGTTGTGGATCTCGAACTCGAGCCGTTCGGCCTCTAGCCCGGCGTCCTGCTCGGCGTGACGCAGCGCCAGCTGGGAGCGGCGCAGGTCGTCCTGGGCTTCCTCGTACTCGACCTGGTTGACGATGCCCTCCTTGCGGGAGCGCTCCGCCCGGTCCATCGCCCGGGTGGCCGCTTCCAGCTCGACCCGGGCCAGATCCACCGCCTGTTGGTTGGAGAGGTTTTCCTGCTTGGCCTGGATCCGCTCCCGGTCCAGCTCGGCGGCCAGGGACTGCAGGGTCGAGCGCTCCTGGTTCAGAAGCGCCGTGGCCTCGGGGCTGTCGACCACCGCCAGCACCTGGTCCCGGGTGACCACATCCCCCGCCTGGACCCGCAGGCCGACCAGCCCCGCTGCCGGGCTCGAGGTGGTGGGGTGGAAAGCCGCGACCACCCGGCCCTGGACCGACAGCTCCCGCTGCAGGTCCCCTCGCTCCACGGTGGCGAAGCGCAGCAGGGAGCGATCGAAGGAGCGCTCCGCCTGGAACCAGCTGGCGAAGGAGGGGGCCAGCAGGAAGGCGGCGATCAGCACGGCCAGCAGCACACCACCCAGCACGAGCCGTTTGGTCCAGCTCCTGCGCGGGTTGTGCTCTACCGGGCGGTCCATCGAAGCGACGTCTCGAATCATTTTCAGGTCCTCATCGGTCGTGGACCCTGGCCTATCGCAAGGGTCTTGCCACCTTGCGTGGAGCCGTTTTTCCGCCGAAAAACGGCCATCGAGCTGTCCGCGGCGGGTGACCGCGGACAGGTGTCCGCGTCCGAGCGTGACAGGTGTCCGCCCGGGCCGGAAACGATCCGGGCTAGGATCCCCGGGTGCGGGTCGATCCTCGGTACAGGCTGAAAACCACCCTCTCCGGGCTAAGAATGGGGGGCGGGGATCCCTCTGTCCGCATCGACGCGGGGAGCTTTGCCGCGGCGGTCAGGACCCCCGAGGGCCCGGCGCTGCTGCGGGTCCGGCAGCAGGCGGAGCGGCTCCGGCTGGAGATCGAAGGGGAGGGGAGCGGCTGGCTCGAGCCGCGAGTGCCGGCCTGGTTGGGACTGGAGGACGATCCGTCGGGGTTTCGACCGCCCGGCCCGATTGCCGGCCTGCACCGCCGCTTTCCCTGGATCCCCCTACCCAGGGTCCCACGGATCCTGCCCTGTCTGGTGCAGATCGTGATGCAGCAGCTGGTGACGGTGAACGAGGGCTACCGCTCGTGGCGTAACCTGCTCCACGCCCACGGGGAGCGACTGGAGGATGGCCTGTTCCTGCCGCCGCCGGCACGGACCCTGGCCCGGCTCCCGGTGGAGGAATACGTGCGGCTGGGGGTGCTGCCAAAGCAGGCCCGCACCATCCGGCGTCTGGCCGCCATGGAGCCGGTTCTCGAGGGGGCCGCCGACGAGGGCCCGCGGGCGTTCGTCGCGGCTCTCGACCCGGTTCCCGGCGTCGGCCCCTGGACCGTGCAGTTCGCCTTGGGCGCCGGGCTAGGCTTCGCCGACGCCGTGCCGCTGGAAGATGTGCACCTGCCTCACGCGGTTTCCTGGGCGCTGGCCGGCGAGCCCCGGGGGGATGACCGGCGGATGCTCCAGTTGCTCGAACCCTACCTGGGGCATCGCTACCGGGTGTTTCGGCTGCTCTTCGTTTCGGGGATCAAGGCGCCCCGCCGCGGTCCGCGAAGAGCGCCCCGGCCGCTGCCCCGCCTGAGTTGAGCGGTTCGGCGAATCGGTCCGCCGAAGTTAAGCCCGCGTAAAGCCCTAATCCCCGCAAGCCCGCGCCCGGCGCGGCTCTTCCCAAGTTCTTACGGCGCTGTCGCAGACCTGTCACAGACCGCCGATAGCTTGCCCCACGCCCCGATCTGGAAGGTCATCCAGCCGCGAGTTTGAGCGATGGGCGCGGCCTCTGAATGCTTCACATCGCTCGGGAGGAGAGATTGTGAGAAAGCTGTTCACGCTCGCCATCTTCCTGATGGCAGCCCTGGTCCTGGCCGGTACCCCGGCCATGGCCCAGCAGTGCTCGGGTGGCGTCTGCCAAACGTGCGCTGGCGGCGACAACGACGGAGGTGCCTGCACCTCCGACGCTCAGTGCCCCAACGGCGGCGTCTGCGACCCCGGTGGTCCGGGGCAGTGCGTCGTCGCCGGTCAACCTGCCAACACCTTCCGCGTTACCGCGGACATCGCCACCAGCACGCTCTGGACGGCGGACACCGAGTACATCCTGACCAAACCGATCTTCGTGCTCGACGGCGCGACCCTGTCGATCGAGGCCGGCACCGTGATCCGCGGTGAAGGCGAGTCGGCGCTGGGCAACAACGATCCCGGCACCCTGATCGGCGCTCGCGGCTCCAAGATCCGCATGGCCGGTACCCGGGGCGCCCCGATCGTGATGACCGACTGCGAGGACGACAACCTCGGCGGTAATCCCGGTACGCCCCCCTACGACACCGCCGCCAACGCCCAGAGCCTGGAAGGCCGCTGGGGCGGCCTGATCCTGCTGGGCTACGGCTACGTCGGCGCCGGTACCGCCGGTGCCGTTGACCCGACCAATACCGAGTTCATCGAAGGGCTCGAGGCGACGAGCAACGGCCTCTACGGCGGCTGCTCCGACTTCCTCTCCGCTCCCTTCGATCGCAACTGCGACGACGGCGACAGCGGGCTGATCAACTACGTCTCCCTGCGTTACGGCGGGTTTAACCTGGCCGCGGCCAACGAGATCAACGGCCTGACCCTGGGTGGCGTCGGCCGGGATACCGAGATCGACTTCATCGAGGTCTACCAGAACCAGGACGACGGCATCGAGTGGTTCGGTGGCGCCGCCAACGTCAAGCACGCGGTGGTGGTCGCCGTCGGTGACGACACCTTCGACTACGACCAGGGTTGGCGCGGCAAGGGCCAGTTCTGGTTCGCCATCCAGGGTGAAGCCGGCAACGAACAGGGCGACAAGGGTGGCGAATGGGACGGTGGCGACGGCCCCGACGCCTCGCTTCCGTTCTCCCTGCCGACCATCGCCAACATGACCCAGATCGGTCTCGGCGCCGC
>CAZBZH010000593.1:0-3241 GCA_964496265.1 uncultured Acidobacteriota bacterium
TACACTCTTTCCCTACACGACCTCTTCCTGACCTCCCGCGGGGGCAGACCGCGCACGGTGCGCCTCGACGCCCTCTGCGGCGCCCTGGACCGGGGCATGCTGCCGGTGATCTACGGCGACGTGGTCCAGGACGACGACTGGGGCGCCTCGATCTGCTCCACCGAGAACCTGTTCCTGGCCCTGGCACCGCGGCTGCAGCGCAAGGGCTACCGGGTCGAGCGGGCGCTCTGGCTCGGCGAGACCGAGGGGATCTACGACAGCGACGGGCGTACCCTTTCGCGGCTGCGGCGCAAAGACCTCAGGGGACTGGGCGCCGCCGTCGGCGGCTCCCGGGGCACCGACGTCACCGGGGGCATGGCCCACCGGCTCGATGCCGCCGGAAAGCTGGCCGCCCGGGGCATTCCGTCACTGGTCTGCGACGGCCGGGTCCGCGGGCGGCTGCGCCGGGCGCTGGCCGGAAAGGACGTTCCCGGGACGCATGTCGTACCATGAGTCGGCGGCCGCCGCTGAGCGGCCCGCAGGGGGGAACCGAGGACTCGATGAGCCGGAACGCTGAGATCTCCCGGGAACGGCTGGCGGAGTTGCTGGAACGCACCAGCCGCACCTTCGCCCTCTCGATTCCGCTGCTGCGCGAGCCGACCCGCCACGAGGTCGAGCTGGCCTACCTGCTGTTCCGCATCGCCGACACCCTGGAAGACGCGACCCTCTGGAGCAAGGAGCGCCAGGTCGACGAACTGAACGCCTTCGCCGACCTGCTGCGCAAGCCGACGACCGCCGAGGCCCAGCGCCTGGCCGACCGCTGGAGCGTCGAGCCACCCCTGGAACACGACGACTACATGGAGTTGATGCGGGAGACGCCGCTGGTCATCGCCGCGTCGCTGGAACTGGCGCCCGCTGCCCTGGAGCAGGTGCTGTCCCACACCATCCGCACCACCGAGCTGATGGCCGGGTTCTGCGCCCGGCAAAACGACGACCGGGTCCTCGAGCTGGAGTCGATCGACGAGCTCAAGCGCTACTGCTACGCCGTGGCGGGGATCGTCGGCGAGATGCTGACCGAGCTGTTCATCCTCGGCGCGCCGCCGCTGCAGGCCACCCTGGAAGCGCTGCGCTCCCGGGCGGCGACCTTCGGCGAGGCGCTGCAGCTGGTCAACATCCTCAAGGACACCGCCACCGACGTGGTCGAGGGCCGGGACTTCCTCGGCGGCTGCGACCGCGCGGAGGTGTTCGCTCTGGCCCGCCGGGACCTGGCGGTGGCCCAGGAGTACGTCGAGCTACTCCGCCGCCACGACGCCCCCCGGGGCACCGTGGAGTTCACCGCCCTGCCGGTGCTCCTGGCCTGGGCCACCCTGGACGCCGTGGAAGAACACGGCCCCGGGGCCAAGATCAGCCGGCTCAAGGTCGCCGGGATCGTGGCCGCGATGAAGGCCGATCTGACCCTGGGGAAGAGCCCCTTCCGCTAGCAACGGCGTCGTCCTGGCGCCGCAACGGCGTCGTCCTGGCGCCGCAACGGCGTCGTCCTGGCGCCGCAACGGCGCCCCGCCGGGCTCGCCCCTGCCAACTTGCGCCACCTGCGCTAAGGTGTCTGCTCGCCCGCTCGGACCAGACAGCATCGCAGCACGGAGGTTCCCTTGTCTCGCACCATCTGCCTCATTCCCGGGGACGGCATCGGCCCCGAGGTCAGCAACGCCGCCCGCAAGGTGGTCGACGCCGCCTGCCCCGGCATCGAATGGGTCACCCTGCCCGCCGGCGCCGGCGCACTGGAGCGTCACGGGGACGTCCTGCCCGAGAAAACCCTCGCCACCCTCGAAGAGGTGCGGCTGGCGCTCAAGGGCCCGATCACCACGCCGGTCGGACGCGGTTTCCGCAGCATCAACGTCCAGCTGCGCAAGAAGTTCGACCTCTACGGCGCCGTGCGCCCGGTGCGCTCGCTGCCCGGTATCAAGACCCGCTTCGAGGATGTCGAGCTGGTGGTGGTCCGCGAGAACACCGAGGGCCTGTACTCGGGTCTCGAGCATGAGGTGGTTCCCGGGGTCGTCGAGAGCCTCAAGATCGCGACTCAGGCGGGCTGCGAGCGGATCGCCCGCTTCGCCTTCGACTACGCCCGCCAGCGCGGACGCAAGAAGGTCACGGTGTTCCACAAGGCGAACATCATGAAGCTCTCCGACGGCCTGTTCATCAAGGTCGCCAAGCACATCCACGAGACCGAGGCCCCGGACATCGAGTACGAGGAGCTGATCATCGACAACGGCTGCATGCAGATCGTGCGGGATCCCTCCCGCTTCGACGTGCTGCTGCTGGAGAACCTCTACGGCGACGTGGTCAGCGATCTCTGCGCCGGACTGGTCGGCGGGCTGGGCGTGGTCCCCGGCTCCAACATCGGCAAGGACTTCGCGATCTTCGAGGCGGTCCACGGCAGCGCCCCGGACCTGGCCGGCCAGAACCTGGCCAACCCGCTGGCGCTGATCATGAGCGGCGTGATGATGCTCAACCACATCGGCGAGCGAGACGCGGCGAACCGGGCCAAGGAGGCCTACAACGCCGTGCTGGCCGAGGGGAACCCGGAACATCTGACCCGGGACATCGGCGGCAAGGGGACGACCTCGGGCTTCGCCGACGCGATCGTGGCGAAGCTGTAGCCCTCCTTCGCCCCTGCGTGGCTTCGGAGGGTGGACCCTCTGGGTGCTCGTTCCGAGGCGGTGCCGGGCGGCGCTCCTTCGCCCCTGCGGGGCTTCGGAGGGCAGGCGGGGGCGAACAGAGTTGTCCCACGAGGATTCGTGGGACAACCTGCTCTGTCACTTGGGATGGATGGCGCGAGAGGCAACCCTGCCTCAGAGGGGGTAAACGGCGGATTACCTCTCGCTCGTGACGCCCAGGAGAACGCCTGAGGGTCCCCCCTTATTCCGGAGCGCCCAGGATTGCCTGATTTTCTTCGCCGCTACGGCCGGCTGGCCGCGGTCAACATCCTCTCCAATCTGACCGTACCCCTTGCGGGTCTGGTGGATACGGCGATGTTGGGGCACCTGGACGAGATCCGTTTCCTCGCCGGCGTGGCCCTGGCGGCGATCCTCTTCGAGTACATCTACTGGACCTTCGGCTTCCTGCGGATGGGCACCACCGGCACCGCCGCCCAGGCTCTGGGCCGGGGGGACGAGCGGGAGCTGAGCCTGGTGCTCTACCGGGCCCTGGCCCTGGCGCTCGCCATCGCCGGGGTGATCCTGCTGCTGCAGTGGCCCCTGCGCGA